>NZ_CAWQTY010000236.1:0-9129 GCF_963897815.1 Xenorhabdus sp. Sc-CR9 | reverse complement strand
AGCAGTAGCTACTCGGTATGACAAATTAGCAAGAAATTATGAAAGTCTCGTTGCTTTGGCATTTTCAATCATGTGGCTCCCTATGTGGGTCGATTGAAACATGTACAACAAAGGTCAACACGCTCTAGTCTAGCCTTTTATCTCTCTGGCAAATTAAATTTCTGGAGATACTGAAATGATGCAAAACGGATGTTATGGCGTTCACTATAGATTTCATTTAACGGTTATGTGCGATCAATAAAATATTTATTGGAGATTTTATGAGAATACAAAAGCCGATTAATGCAGGATTTAATGCGTCATCTACAGTTTCTGATGTGCTTGAAGCTCTAGACCTTAAGGATAAAGTCGCCCTTATCACAGGCGGACATTCTGGATTGGGGTTTGAGGCTACCAAAGCACTTTCAAAAGCAGGTGTGCATGTAGTTGTAGGTGCCCGGAATGTAAGGAGTGCCTCCAAAGCCCTAAGTGGGTTACCGAATGTCACAATTCTTCAGCTTGATCTTTCAGATATCAGATCTGTAAGGAGTTTGGCATCGTTTATCACTGCCAACAGTTATAATTTTAATTTTGTGATTTGCAATGCTGGAATCATGGCTTGTCCCGAAAAAAGAGTTGGTCCGGGTTGGGAATCTCAGTTTACTACGAATCATATCGGCCATTATGTGTTGGTTAATCTGATATGGAATAATATTTGCTCCGGAGGAAGAATTGCATGTGTTTCATCCGCAGGGCATCATCATTCTCCAATCAGATGGGATGATATTCATTTTACTAATGGTTATGACAAATGGCTTGCTTATGGACAGTCTAAAACTGCTAATGTTCTTTTTGCATTGCAGTTGGATATTTATGGTCAAAGTAGAGATATCAGGGCATTTTCTTTGCATCCAGGTAAAATATTCACTCCTCTCCAAAGACACCTGACTAATGAAGAGATGACAAATGAAGGGTGGATGGATAAGGATGGAAATCCGATTGATCCAACCTTTAAATCTCCAGAACAAGGGGCTGCAACTGGGGTATGGGCGGTAACAAGTCCATCCCTGAAAGGACTGGGGGGACTTTATTGTGAAGATTGTAATGTTGCAGCTCTCGCATCAGAATATGCCGAACCTTTTGTCGGTGTTTGTGAATACGCAATTGATCCAGCAGAAGCGTTAAAATTGTGGAATTTCACGGCTAACCTTACAGACGTGAATGCATTTTCAGGCCACTAAGTGCGTTTTGTTTAAGTTGTGATGCAGTCTGCTTTTTGCAACAGTGCCCAATCCCGAAATCCTCGATCCTACTCACAGTTTTAAACTTTTTTCCTGATGGAAATGCTGAAAGTTACTCGTATGTATATAAATGTATGTGAATTTTTACATTTTTGATACAAATTTGACAATGATGCAACCATTAAATATATTAAATCATAGGTTATATTTTATATATTCAATCCATCAGGAGGTAACCATGTCGGTGCCAACGCTCAGGCATTTTATTAATGGTCGGTATATTCAATCCAAAGGTTCTGAATATTTTGATTTGGTAAGTCCAGTCACTGGTGAATCTTATGCACGTTCTCCTAACGCGACCACAGCAGATGTTGATGATGCTTATGCAGCAGCTAAAGAGGCGTTTAAAATATGGGGACGCAGTACGCCCTCGGTGCGTCAGCAGGCGTTGTTAGCGCTGGCTGATACGGTAGAAAAAAACGCTGAACGTCTGATTGAGTCACAGAGCCGCAATACAGGGCAGCTCAAGCATCTGATTGCTTCCGAGGAGGTTGCGACATCGGTGGATCATATTCGCTTCTTCGCCGGGGCTGCCCGTTTTCTCGAAGGTAAGGCTACAGCTGAATATCTTCCTGATATGACCACCAGTATCCGGCGTGAACCGCTGGGAGTGGTTGGGCAGGTTACCCCATGGAACTATCCGTTGATGATGGCGGTATGGAAGATAGCGCCTGCGCTGGCAGCAGGTAATACTGTGGTACTTAAACCGAGCGATACCACGCCGGAGAGTACTCTGTTGCTGGCTGAACTGGCCGCACCATTCTTCCCCACCGGTTCCTTCAACGTGGTGCTGGGTAATGCCAGCGCAGGTGCTCTGGTAGTTTCGCACAAAACACCAGCGATGGTTTCCATCACGGGTTCCGTACGTGCAGGTTTGCAGGTTGCCTCTTCGGCGGCGGCTAATCTCACCAGAGCGCATTTAGAGTTGGGCGGTAAAGCACCGGTGGTTATTTTTGCCGATGCGGATATGGACAAAGCGGTGGAGACCATTGCTATCGCGGGGTACTTCAACGCTGGTCAGGACTGTACGGCAGCTTCACGAGTGCTTGTGCATGAGTCTGTTCACGATATCTTCGTCACTAAACTGGTGGCGGCCGCCAAAGCCATCCGTTTTGGCGATCCAGAAGATAAAGAGGCACTGTATGGGCCGCTTAATAATGTTCGCCAGCTGGAACAGGTCAAGGGATTTATTGCACGTTTGCCCGCTCATGCCCGCATCGAAACAGGAGGCTGTCAGGCCGATCGTTCGGGATATTACTTTGAACCTACGGTGATTACCGGTCTGGATCAGTACGATGAAGTGATTCAGACCGAGATTTTTGGCCCAGTTATCACAGTGCAGAAGTTCCTGACAGAGCAGGATGCTATCGGGAAAGCTAATGATGTGAAATACGGGTTGGCCTCCAGTGTCTGGACCCGCGATCATGGCCGCGCATTGCGCATGTCTCGTGAGCTTGATTTTGGAACCGTCTGGATTAACACCCATATTCCTCTTACGGCAGAAGCACCTCATGGCGGCTTCAAGAATTCGGGATATGGTAAAGATCTGTCGGCTTATGGCTTCGAGGAATATACGCGTATCAAACACGTGATGAGTTCCAATGACTGATGCAGGACACCCATAATGAATCAAAATAGATCTTCGCGCGACTTGGTGTCGCACGCACACCACGAGCTGTTTACTCGCCGTGATGTGGGGGCACTTGAGCGTTATTTTTCGCCTAATTTCATCGAACATTCCCCATTGGTCAAAGATGGTCTTGCCGGATTGCGTGAGCTGGTTGAGGTTCATCCTGAACTGCACCATGAAACGTACCGTGTATTACAGGATGGTGACCTGGTTGCTATCCACGGCCGTTTTACCGGGTTGGACGATCAGCCGTTGGTCGGTTTCGATCTGTACCGGGTTGCTGATGGCTTAATCGTGGAGCACTGGGATGGCTTAGTGCCGCAGTCCGCTCCTAACGCCAGTGGCCGAACTCAGTTAGACGGCCCGACTGAAACGGGTCACAGCCATGACAGGGAGAAAAACCGTGAACTAGTGGTTAATTTTTTCACTCGTACTCTGATAGAAGGACACTATGATGACTTTGGGAACTACACCAATGGTGAAGAGTTTCGCCAACACAGCCCCGATATTCCTGATGGTACGGCTGCGGTCATTGCGTTTCTCAAGCAACTCAGGGATGAAGGACAGGGCCTGCATTATGCAAAAATCCACCGTACAGTAGCCGACGGGCAGTTTGTTCTGAGCCATTCGGAGGGAAGCATTGCCGGAGCGCGTCACAGTTACTTTGAGCTATGGCGCATTGAGAACGGCAAAGTGGCTGAGCTTTGGGATGCTATCACCCCGGTACCGGAGGATGCGCAAGCGCTGCATCGCCACGGTATTTTTTAGCGTTGTTTGCAGACATGCTGAAATCCCATGTCATTTCAACCAGGAATTAGAGAATGACGGCATATTCTATCATCTATGCCCCGCTCGATCAGGCTACCCGGACCGAACAGGTTGTGGAACGATTAAGTAACGCGATCATCTCCGGAATATTACAGGCTGATGAGCAGCTGCCTAACGAAAACGAATTGTCGCGGTTGTTGGGTGTGTCACCGGTAACTGTTCGTGACGCACTGAATACGCTGCGCGCTAGGCAGTTGATCGATACTCGGCGTGGACGTCATGGCGGTAGTTTTGTGTGTCAGGTCTCTGTTGAGGACATGCGGAAATATCATCCGTTGCGGCGGATGGCTGCAGGTGAACTGGCGGATTTCAGCGAGTTTCACTGTGCAGTGATCGGCCACAGTGCGAGGCTTGCGGCGCAACGTTCGACACCGGATGAACTGAGAAAGCTTGAGCAATTGATCGACAGCTTTGAGGTCGCGACGCAACCGGATATCCGTATACAAACAGATATGCGCTGTCTATTAACCCTGGCATCCCAGTCACAGTCGGCCAGGCTTGCCAATCAGGAGCTGGAGATTCAGGCTGAATGGACACCTTTGATGGCGCTTTTGTATCGAGAAGCCACCGTTCATAACGAGGTTGTTACTGTCTGGCGTACACTTCTGGCCGCTCTGTATGAAGGTGATGACCTTACCTGTTACCAGCTTGCGCAAAAGATGATTATCCAAATTACCGACCACCTGCTTGAACGCAAATTGCGTATGGATACTGATGTGCCATTTTTGCCGAGATCTAATCGTGAGTAACGTGTCTGCATTCATTTCATCAGGAGAGAGGGAGGCATATGTACAACGACATACACGTAGAACGGGCCAGGAGCATCCTGGACGATATCCTGATTGCAGCGAAGCAGGCCACCGCAGCTCTGGCGGATAAGACAGCGCGGATTTTATTGGATCTGCCGTTATATCATACAGAAGGAGTCCGCTTGGCACAGGAACAACGCGGCGCATTGCAAACACATATTCACGATGTACTGCGTAACAACACATGGTGTAACGGGGCAGGATTTGCCAGCTATTCGGTAACGCAAGCGGCTGGGGAGGAGGATGGTTACTGGACGCTGGAGTGGTGGCGTCAGGAAGGGAATAATATTCAGCATGCACAGCTGGAACGCAATCAGGAGCAGCGCAGGCGTCTGGATTTCCGGTTTTTTGAATGGTTCCGGCAGCCGGCCAGCAGGCATCTTCCCGTCATTGACGGTCCTTATGTGGATTATGTCTGTAACGGAGCCTACACGATTACGATAGCCCATCCGGTGCTTATCGGTGAAGAGTTTGCCGGTGTTGCGGCAGTGGATATGCTTGTCTCGACGTTGGATAACCTACTTCTGCCGGCTCTGAGTGCCATCGGTAAACCAGCATTGATTATTAATAACGATGCGCGTGTCGTGACTTCGACAGTGCCGGGAGTGCGTTCCGGTTCGCTATTGAAAAGCCAAGACGTTAATTGGTCACCCGATGGTGAAATACCTTCATTGCATCTGGTGATCCTGCCGTCATCACACACTGAATCACACAGGGCGTTTGTCTGTTGAAACCCACTTATTCAGATTGATCAGGGAATTCTACTTATGATTGAATCCATGTTAGCTAAAAGGCGTAGCGCGGCTATTGCGAAAGGCGTTGGCGTGACTACTCAAATCTATGTTGAACGCGCCGAAAATGCTGAAATCTGGGATGCCCAGGGGCAACGCTATATTGATTTTGCCGCCGGTATTGCCGTGGTGAACACCGGACACCGCCACCCACGGGTCATTGCGGCAGCCAGAGAACAGCTGGAACAGTTTACCCATACCTGTCATCAGGTAGTGCCTTATGAAAACTATGTAGCGCTGGCCGAACGACTGAATCGTCTGGTACCGGGTAATTTTGTGAAGAAGACCGTTTTTGTTACCACCGGGGCTGAGGCAGTAGAAAATGCAGTTAAGATCGCGCGGGCCGCTACCGGACGTAGCGGCGTGGTGGCTTTCAATGGCGCTTTTCATGGCCGTACTTTCCTTGGTATGTCATTAACCGGCAAAGTGGCACCATATAAAATGGGATTCGGCCCGCTGGTTAGCGATGTTTATCATGTCCCGTTTCCGGTAGGGCTGCACGGCATCAGTGTGGAACAGACACTGAATGCGCTGGAGAATCTCTTCAAAACCGCTATTGAGCCTACGCGCGTCGCTGCCATAATCATCGAACCGGTACAGGGAGAAGGCGGTTTCTATCCTGCACCTCCTGAACTGCTTAAATCCCTGCGTGAAATTACCGATCGCTACGGTATTGTACTCATTGCCGATGAAATCCAGACCGGTTTCGCGCGTACAGGCAAACTGTTTGCCATGGAACACCATCAAGTTGCGGCTGATCTGACCACGATGGCAAAAGGTCTGGCGGGAGGCTTCCCGCTGGCGGCGGTAACGGGGCGGGCAGATCTGATGGATGCTGTGGTACCGGGTGGTTTGGGGGGAACTTATGGCGGTAATCCGGTAGCGATTGCGGCTAGTCATGCGGTGCTCGATGTGATCGAAGAAGAGAAGCTGGCTATACGTGCGATTCAGCTAGGGGAGCGACTGAAACAATGTCTGCGTGAACTGCGGCCGCGTGTCCCGCAGATCGCCGACGTACGAGGGCCTGGGCTGATGATTGCGGTGGAATTTAACCGTGCGGACAGTCAGGGACCCGATGCCGGCTTTACCAACGCGGTGCGTCAGAAATCGCTAGAGCGTGGTCTTATTTTGTTGACGTGCGGTATACACGGTAACGTGATCCGTTTCCTTCCTCCGCTGACGATACAAGATGAAGTTTTTGACGAGGCGCTCAGCATTCTGGAATCTGTGCTGCTCGATCTGAACCATAAAGAGGAAAAGTAGTGGCTGGAAGCTCTTTACTGGTTACTGGTGGACGATAAAACTCAGGGAGCCGTCACTGTTGGTATTTTGAGGTAGTTATCCCCCCAACGGCGAAGTCATCGCTTCGTTAGCAGGCATGCTGCGCCAGTGTAAAAGGGATTAACCGAAAATGAGCATGACGGCAAGGAGGAACCCGCTGGTTCACAAGAGAGGCCAACAATGTACTGGTATTTAAATGTATTAAAGAATTATATCTGTTTCAGGGGGCGAGCCAAGCGTAAGGAGTTCTGGTATTTCGTTCTGTTTCAGATTCTGGCTGTTCTCATCATTTCTTTTCTGGAAAGGCTATTTGCTGTTGCCAATCCCGAAATTTATATGGGGTGGTTCAGTGCTGTCTATCTGCTGCTCACATTTTTACCAGCGCTGGCGGTAAATGCCCGCCGCCTGCACGATATCAACTGTAGCGCTTGGTGGCTACTGTTACACCTTATCCCATTTATCGGCACTGTTATCTTACTGATTCTCGCCGCTCTTAAAGGGCAGGCGGGTAGCAATAAATACAGTTCAGATAACAGGATTAACTCACAGAAAAATACCTCAGACCAGACTAACGGGTAAATTCCGGTCATAAAGGAGTGCTGAAATGGCAATGAACAGAAGAGATTTTATCTCAACTACCGCGACCTTTGCTGGGGCGGGAGTACTTTCATCTATTCTTCCCGCCACATCTTTGCTTGCCCGGGCCTTAACTGCGGTCGATGCTCCGGTCGTCAATATTGACTCACTCCGACCGACGCTGTTGCAGGATTCACAGTACAGAACCAGCCGATTGGGATTGGATCCTCGCATCTGGAACTGGCATCGAGACGCGGCTGTCAACGCCATGCCAGCGAACTACTATGAGGCCTCTCTGGTCGATTGGCCAGATTTTAGACGTTTTTCTGGAGACCAGACGTGTGAGGTTGTCGTCATTGGCGGTGGATTGCTGGGTGCTTCCACAGCGCTGCATCTTGCAGAAGCGGGCGTGGATGTGATTCTGGTTGAAAAGGATAACATTGGTTCTGGAGCCTCTGGCCGTAATGGGGGGCAGATTACCCCCGGAATTGCCCGCTGGGGTGCTGAAACTATACTGGAAAAATTTTCACCTGATGAAGCCAAACGTTTATGGCGTTTTGCATCGGTTGAAGCGATGAATCTTGTAGATGAACTCCAAGAGCGTTACGGTTTTGAATGTGACCGCAAATATGGTCATATTACCGCAGCGATACACCCGGGTCATATGGGATCATTGGTGGCTGATGCTGATGCCCGGCGTCATCTAGGGGATACGGCGGTGAAGGTTATTGGGCCACACGAATTGCAGGAACAGTATGTGCGTTCGAGTATCTATCATGGTGCCAATATAGACAGTATTGGTGGACAGGTTCAGCCTCTGGCGCTGCTGCGAGGTCTGGTTTATGGTTTTGCCAGACTGGATGGACGAGTTTATGACAATACGAAAGTGAAGAGTATCAGGCAGGATGCCAGCAGCACGATCATAGAAACTGAGCGGGGAGTTATCAGGGCGAGTAAAGCTGTGGTACTGGGGGTGCATGGCTCTACTGATAAGTTTATATCCGGCTTTTCTACTACAGTGCCTTTTTTCACCTATGTGGCGGTAACTTCGCCGTTGACGGTGGATATCAAAGAATTGATCCCATCAGATCTGCCAGTCTACGATACACAGTTACAAATAGACTATTATCGCGCGGTGCGCGACAACCGCCTGTTGTTTGGTGGACAGGGTACTGGCAATTCCTGGTCACCGCGTGATGTGAACAATTATTTGCTTAATCGTATCAAAACAGTATTCCCGAATCTGGCAAAACCCGAATTGGAATATTCCTGGAGCGGGATCAGCGACCTGACTCTGAACGGAGCCACCGATGTCCGCAAAAGCGATGACAACGTCCCTGTGTATATGGTACATGGTTGGAGTGGTCATGGAGTGGCACAGACGGTGCGCATTGGCAAAGCCATCAGCGACGATTTCACCGGACGCAACCACGACTTTACTATGCTTACTCACATCGATCATGCAAGTATTCCTCTGGGTTCCTATCTCTCACCGGTGGCTCTTCCATTGATTAAAGGTGCTCTGGGAGTGATAAGCACACTTAACCCGGCAGATATGATTTCATTCTGAGTGGTTCGCTTCTATTAACCGAGAGGCTGCGATTCATTGACCATATATGGACGTCCCCGGTTGTGCAAGCATTGAATTGATACGGTTTGAAGGCCAGGCAATAGCCAGGCCTTAATTAGGCGTATTTGTACGATTTAAAATTTAGCGCCGAATGAAAGTACTGAATGAAATCCTTTTGCAGGTATTGATTCTTGACTATCTCGGTATTTCTCGTTAAATATGTTGTTGAGTTCTAACCAGGGCGCGAGCATACTTTTTTAACATCTATTGAATGAAAATTAATAGCATGATCTAATTAGCCTTATTTCTCTTCTAATCGCTTACCTATGACCCTGATTGAACATTTATCCGTTGTTAAAGAAAC
>NZ_CAWQTY010000235.1:0-9248 GCF_963897815.1 Xenorhabdus sp. Sc-CR9 | reverse complement strand
ATCGACGCAGCAGTAAAGTTCTTCTAAATTATACATGCCTGAGGATCTCCACGATTTTGTTTTCTTTAGCAAAAACTTTGATCGTGCCTCAGGCACTTTAGTTCCCTTCTTAAGCGAAGCTCAGGTTATATAGGATTTACCAAAATAAAAACTCACAGGCTAGTTTTCATGGTATTAAAACCAGCCGAAAGCCCTAAATGGCGACTAATAAAAGGACGCTATCGTTTTTTGTGGAGTGTATAGTTAAATTAGCTTTAATATAAGAGTGAACGATTACAATGATATATTAACTAATTCAACCGCTTCCCGTGCCAATTTTCCTATTTTTTTCCAGTCATTATCACGAATCATCTGTGAACTGACCATCCATGATCCACCACAAGCTACAATTTGTGGGATTGCAAGATAATCACGAACGTTCCCAGTACTGATTCCGCCAGTCGGCATAACTTGTAATTGAGGATATGGTGCAAGTAATGCTTTAATCATCGCAATCCCACCTGATGGCTCAGCAGGGAAAAATTTGACAAAATCGATACCCAATTCCAATGCCTGCTCAATCGTACTCGGATTATTCACACCAGGAATAATCGGAATGCCAATTTGCTGGCATGCCTGTACGGTGTTTGGATTCATTCCCGGTGAGACAACAAACTCTGCCCCAGATGTTTTTGCTTGATGAACTTGTTCCCGATTGAGCACGGTTCCTGCACCAATCAGCATATCTGGTCGTTCAGCCTTTAACAGCTTTATTGCTTTAGCTGCATTACCGCTACGAAAGGTTATTTCAGCGACAGGAAGACCATTGTCTGCCAAAGCATGACCAATAGGAACAATGTCTTTGACCTCTTCAACGGTAATCACCGGAACAATTTTAATCTGACGCAAACGCATTATCATCTCTCTCATCTTCACTCCCCTATTCCGCCCGAATCAAAAAACGCTCAGTTACATGTTGAGTTGCTATTTTGGGAATAATCGCCCCTTTATGCTGGATCACGACCCCCGCCAACTGATTCCCCATTAACGCTGAATCATGAATGGAGAATCCATTCAACAACCCCGCAATAAAACCGGCATTAAAGGCATCACCTGCCGCAGTGGTATCAATCACTGGCGCAACAGGTGCTGCCGCAATATGTTGTATGTCAGCCTGACGGCATAAATCACGATAGAAACAGCCCTGCGCACCGGCTTTGATAATAACTTGTTTGGCTCCCATCCTTTGCAGGCGATTAAAACTTTCGTCAATCGAAGTATCTCCCCACAGCCGTACTTCATCATCGTCAGTGACTAAAGCGATATCGGTGATGGCATAGATTTGCTGATAGCACTCACGGGTTTGTGTTTCACTTTCCCATAGTGCCGGACGATAATTGCTGTCAAAGAAAATGGTTTTGCCTTCAGAAGATAGCTTTTTCAAGTTATTAAGCAGTAATTGACGATCTCTTTCAGGTAAAATTGCCAGACTGATCCCGCTGAGGTAAATCGCGTCCGTCTTCCCCAATTGTTGATAAAGTTCAGGATAGCCAGAATGTCGTAACAGATAACGAGCCGCCGAATTATCACGCCAATAAAGAAACGTTCGTTCGCCCTGTGCATCAAGCTGGATCAGATATAAACCGGGTTGATGTTCGCTATCGGTTAACACCAGAGATGTATTAATTCCCTCTTGTTGCCAACGAGAGATCATACCTTGGCTCAATAGGTCAACACCCATCGCCGTGACGAAATAGATATCCAGCGTATCCTTCCCTGCTCTGGCAAGATATACCGCACTGTTCAGTACATCACCGCCGTAACTTTGCGTCATTGAACTAAATGGCTCGCCATTCAACTCGATCATACATTCACCGAGCAAAGCAATTTTTTTGGCCCGCATTCTTTCATCCTTATCTGACTGACTTATCCAATTGGCTTATTTAACAGGAAATAGCGTTCAGCATTATTGAAGCAAATATTCTGGATCATCTGCCCCAACATTTTTTCATCATATGGGATTTCACCCTTTTTGACCCAACTTCCCAGCATATTACAGAGGATACGACGAAAATATTCATGGCGGGTATACGATAAGAAACTGCGTGAATCGGTCAGCATACCGACAAACTGACTTAGTTGCCAATCATCGTACCAATCACTTCGTTATCACGAGGATTTAAGCAATAAAGGATAGTTTTGGGTAATTCATCAGTCATATCCATTTCATCCAGCAGGCGGGACAATGGATAAGCAATAGGATTATCGCCAATGGAATCAAAACCGCTGTCCGCCCCTAACAGATTAAACATGCGCGTATTGTTATTGCGTAATGCCCCGATATGCAGTTGCATCACCCAACCTCGCTTCGCATATTGCTTGCCTAACCAAACCAGTACAGCCGTCGTGAATTGCGCAATCTCTAATTCGTTGAGCAGTTGCCCTTGCCGGCGTTTTTGCAAAATATTATCCAAAGATAATGTGCTGGGGATCGCCGCATAACGCAGGTTTTCAATACCATGATCCGATGCCACACAACCGTGATATCCAAAATGTTCCAGACGACACTCCAATGCCGCCAATAAATCGGCAAAACACACAATAGCCACATCAGCGGCCTCTTCCAGCCGTTTGAGGTAATGGCAAAAACCCGCTGATTCAATTTTAAAGACCTTATCCGGACGCCAGCTTGGCAATACTTTGATGGTGAGGTCTTTATCTGCTGCGATTTGTCGGTGATATTCCAGAGAATCGATGGGGTCATCAGTGGTTCCCACCATGCGCACCTGCATTTTCTGCATAATGCCACGGGCAGAAAATTCAGGCTGAGCAAGTTTTTCATTCACTTCATGCCAAATAGCTTCTGCGGTGTCAGGGCCGAATAATTTTCCGGTAATGCCAAATGGACGGCGCAATTCCAGATGCGTCCAATGATAAAGCGGATTGCCAATCGCCATAGGAACTGTCTTTGACCATGCGAGATATTTTTCATAATCGCTGGTTTCAGGGCCCGTGATCAATGCCTCCCCGACTCCTGCCGAGCGCATGGCACGCCACTTGTAATGGTCACCTTCCAGCCAAATTTGGCCGAGATTGTCAAAACGGCGGTTTTGCGCAATCTCTTTTGGATTTAAATGACAGTGATAATCATAAATCGGCATCATGGCGGCGTAATCGTGATAAAGACGGCAGGCAATATCATTACTCAACAAAAAATCTTCATGCATAAAGGCTTTCATTGTTTTTCACCTTGGGAGCACAGAATTGCGACAGTTTGACGAGCACCAACATCCAGTAATCGTTGGTATGCCTTGACCACATTGCCGACAAAGTCACGGTTTTTAATCAGCTTTTCGCCAAAGATTGATTCAATTGCCAATAACTCTTCAACCACAGCAACAGAAAGCCCATGTTTAGCATAAATGGCGGCAAAGACCGCTTTTAATGGATCACGCACATCAATGGGCTGGCCTTGTTCATCTACGCCACTGACATAACGCATCCATGCTGCAATGCCTAATGCCAAGTATCGATAATCACTTCCTTTTTCGATATGCCACTGAATGGAATCGAGCAAGCGTTGCGGTAATTTCTGACTCCCATCCATCGCAATCTGCCATGTTTGATGTTTTAAAGAGGGATTGGCAAACCGTTCGAGCAACTTTTCCGCATAAGTGACTAAATCGGTATTCTCCGGCATCAACAACGTTGGCACTTGTTCATTCAGCATCAGTGTGTGAACCGCGCGGCGATAGTCCACGTTTGCTATGGTATCGGAAATATGCGCATAACCGCCCAAATAGCCCAAGTAGGCAAGAAATGAATGAGAGCCGTTTAACATACGCAATTTCATTATTTCAAATGGTGTGACATCTTCCTCAAATTGCGCACCAACCCGATGCCAATCTGGACGCCCGTTTGCAAAGTTGTCTTCAATCACCCACTGACGGAAAGATTCACAGGCAATGGCACAAGGATCTTCCCACCCTGACAACCGGGCAATTTCAGTTAAAGTTTCCGGTGTCACTGCCGGCACAATGCGGTCAACCATTGTAGAAGGAAATGTCACTCGTTGTTCTATCCACTGTGCTAGCTTCCCATCTTGCAAACGCGCCAAATCCAACACTGCCTGATGGGCAACATGACCATTTTCCCGAACGTTATCGCACGACAAAATGGTTACCGGCGATAACTGGCGTTCAAAACGCAATTTTAATGCAGCGGTAATATAACCAATGGCGGAACGAGGTGATGACGGATTAGCTAAATCCTCAATAATCAGTGGATTGTTCAAATCCAGATGCCCTGTCGCAGCATTAATGCAATAGCCTTTTTCCGTCACGGTCAAAGAGATAATGGCAACTTCAGGACTGGCCATTTTTTCGATGATGGCCTGAACACCATCAATTAATGGGTGCATGGCCTCTTTTATCGAACCGATGATTTTTAATGTCGTTACATCCTGACTTTTCTCTGCGACGGTATAGCACATTGATTGTTTTTTTAGATTTTCAATCAGCAAAGCACTTTGTTGCGACATCAGATTAACTTCACAAAATCCCCAATCACTGTCCGTTTGCTCCAGTAAATGATGGGTATAAAGCGCCTGATGTGCGCGGTGAAACACACCACAACCTAAATGAACGATGCGTGTGGTAAGTCGCTCGGCTGTCCAATCGGGAAACGGAACGGATATCGCAGCGTTAGCAAGATTTTTTCCCATCATGTTCCACCTTATATTTAGGTTCAGACGTTATCCCGATAAAACGCACGGTGAATGCCCAGTTCCAGACCACGGATCTCAGCCAGTCCTTTAAGGCGCCCAATCGCTGAATAACCCGGATTTACTTTCTTGTTCAGGTCATCCAGTATTTGATGCCCGTGATCGGGACGCATTGGAATTAGATACTCTTCGCCCGCTTCCCGCCGACGATGCTCTTCTTCTGCTATCGCTTTAATGACTTCATACATATCCACATCACCCGCAAGATGAGCCGCCTCATGGAATGTTCGTGGATTTTCTTCACGCAGGGTCGAGCGCAAATGCAGGAAATAGATCCGTGAACCAAATAATTTGATCATCTTCACTAAATCATTATCTGCGCGCACCCCGTAAGAGCCGGTACACATCGTGTAACCATTGGCATGACTGTCTACGGTTTCAGATATCCAGCGCATATCATCCAACGTCGAAACAATGCGTGGAAGACCGAATATCTCGCGGGGCGGATCATCAGGATGAACCGCCATTTTGATACCGGTTTCTTCTGCAACCGGAATAATTTTTCTCAGGAAATAGGCAAAGTGCTCACGCAATTTAGCCTTATCAATATCTGAATAACGTCCCAGGTGTTGGCGAAATTCTTCTAAGGTATAGCCTTCTTCCGCGCCCGGAAGACCCGCTATGATCGTATTTATAAGTTTTTGTTTTTCTTCTTCTGTCATTGCAGCAAAACGTATCTTCGCCTGTGCAATCTCTTCATCTGTATAATCTTTTTCTGCTCCTTTACGTTGTAGAATATGAATGTCAAAAACAGCGAACTCTATTTGATCAAAACGCAGTGCTTTTGAACCATCAGGCAATGGATATTCCAAGTCCGTGCGTGTCCAATCCAGAACAGGCATGAAGTTATAACACACCGTTTTGATTCCACAGGCAGCGAGATTACGCAAAGTCTGCTGATAATTTGTTATCCATTGATCATATGCTCCCGTATGTGTTTTGATATCTTCATGGATGGGCACACTCTCCACCACCGACCATTCCAGTTGATTGGCTTCAATCAGCGCTTTACGCTCTTCAATCTCAGCGACAGGCCAGATTTCGCCGTTGGGAATATGATGCAACGCCGTCACTACCCCTGTTGCTCCCGCCTGACGGATATCAGCCAACGAAACGGGATCTATCGGGCCATACCAACGCCAAGTTTGTTTCATGATTGACCTCTTCTTTCCTTCATAAATATTCTTTCATAGACAGTTTTCGCTTTTACACCCTTCACCTTTCATTCGGTTAACCAATAAAAAGGGAGATACGTTAAGCAGGGGTATAGTTCAGAAGCAATTCAGGTAGCCATAAACTCAACTGAGGCAAATAAGTGACCAGTGCCAGCGCCGCGATCAACGCAATATACATCGGGATCAGAGGCTTCAAGACCTTATCAATACTGACATCACCCACTGAACAACCGACAAACAATGCACTGCCGACGGGGGGTGTACAAATCCCAATCGCCAAGTTAAATGTCATGATGATGCCGAAATGAACCGGATCGATTCCCATATCCAGCGCGACGGGTAAAAAAATCGGCGTGAAAATCAGGACCGCGGGTGTCATGTCCATAAATATCCCGACAATCAGGAGAATGATATTAATCACCAACAAGATTGTCAGTGGATTATCAGAAACGGCCATTAACATATCCGCTATCAGATACGGCAGATCCGCGTTTGCCATCGCCCAAGACATTCCCATTGAAGCACCAATTAATAGCAGAACAATCGAGGTAGTGACGGCTGAATCAAGGATGATTTTAGGTAATTGCCTGAAACTCACTTCACGATAGATGATCACCGCCAGAACAAAACTATAGAGAACCGCAATGGCAGACGCTTCCGTCGCCGTAAAAATTCCGCCAATAATCCCCCCCATAATGACCGCAATCAGCATTAATGACGGTATAGCTTTCCACGCAACATTAAAAAATTCGTTCCACGTGGGTTGGGCAGCAACAGGATAAGATCTCCGCTTTGCAATAATGGCGGATACGATCATAAGTGAAATTCCCATGATAATACCGGGGATATATCCCGCCAAAAACAGGGCAGCAATGGATGTGCCACCAGAAACCAACGAATAGACAATCAACGTATTGCTGGGAGGGATCAATAAGCCAGAAGGGCAAGAAGCAATATTCACCGCAGCAGATAATGCAGGATCATAACCCTCTTTTTTCTCCATCGGTGCCATTGTGCCGCCTACCGCAGCCGCTGATGCCACTGCCGAGCCGGAAATAGCCCCGAACAGCATATTAGCCATAATGTTGACGTGCATTAATGAGCCGGGTAAACGGCCGCCAATGACTTTTGCCAGATTAATCAAACGTGCAGCAATCCCGCCTTGGTTCATGATATTCCCTGCAAGAATAAAGAACGGGATCGCCAATAAAGAGAAGTTATCAACTCCCGCCACCATACGCTGCGAAACAACAGCAATAGCAGATTCCAACGGTAACGTGAGCATAATTGCAACTAACGAGGACAAACCTATCGCAAATGAAACGGGCACACTGAGCGCCAGCAGTACCGCAAATATGCCAAAGAGCGCGGAAATCACATACCAATCCATCCTATAACCTCACATCGCCACAATTTATTATTTACCGGCAACCCATTGTGGTTGACCTGAAACGTGTTGAATAATTGAGATAACATCAACCAGCGCATAGAAAATCATAAATGCACCACTGACGGGCAGACATAAATAGATGTAACCCATCTGCCAACCTAAAGAGGGCGTGATTTGACCACTTGCCAGCGTTGATGAGGCAAGAACACAACCACCGTAAATAAGCACAATGGCCGCAAATGCAATGATGGCCACCTGAATAATCAGGCCAACAACACTCTTCTTTATTCCGGTTAATTTCAGCATCAGCAGATCGATAGCAAGATGACGATGCTGACCCGTTGTATAAGCAGCACCAATCATGGCAACCCACATAAAGAGATAACGCGCCAGTTCATCTGTCACAGTGCTGGGTGCGCTTAAAACATAACGGGAAATCACTTGCCATAACACGCAGAAAACCAGAAAAACCGACAGGCAGATAGTAAAAAAGGCCAAACTTTTATTAACAATCACTACAAGATTCTTCATACGCCTTGCCCTTACATTTTTGGTTAACCAATAAAACCAATGTCCACATCGGCCTTTAAAGCATAGAAGAACTGATAAATGAAAAGAAGCGAATCAGATCACAGCTTAAATTGGTAAACCAATAATTCGCTAAATTTGCGATCATGGTCAACCAATTTGTTTTTATATTTTGCTTAACCCATTGGTGATGGCTACTGTTTACACGTAGAAAATAACAAAAACCTGATCCTTACCTCTGGGGAATAAAATGAAAAACAGCAAACACATTTTATATACAGTGATTGGCGCGCTGTTTGCGCTGAGCGCATCACAGGCTTTTGCCGCAACAACACTTAAACTCAGCCATAATCAAAACCGCGACCATGCAGTTCATAAGGCCATGACCCAATTCGCTGATGAAGTGAAAGAAAAAACCGATGGCGAAATACGCATCCGTATCTATCCAGATGCTCAACTGGGCAATCAGCGTGAATCAATGGAATTGATGCAAAACGGAGCTTTGGATATCGTTAAATCCAATGCCGCAGAATTAGAAGCGTTTTCTCCGGCCTATTCCGTCTTTAACCTGCCCTATTTGTTCCGCGATAAAGCCCACTACCAAAAAATTCTCAGCAACGAGATCGGTAAAGAAATCCTCGGTTCAAGCCAGAATAGCGGCTTTATTGGCCTGACCTACTATGATGCGGGGTCACGCGGTTTCTATGCAAAAAAACCGATCTATACACCTGACGATCTAAAAGATCTGAAAATTCGTGTACAACCCAGTCCATCAGCAATTTCAATGGTAAAAGCGCTGGGAGGCAACCCGACCCCCTTAGCTTATGGTGAACTCTATACCGCATTACAACAGGGTGTTATTGATGCAGCGGAAAATAATATTCCCTCTTTTACCTTAAGCCGTCATAGTGAAGTCACGAAATTCTTCTCGCTTGATGAACACACGATGATCCCCGACGTATTGCTAATCTCGACGAAATCATTAAATAAACTGACGGATGAACAGCAAGCAATAGTGAAAAAAGCCGCGCTAAATTCCTCAAAATACATGACTCAACTTTGGGAAACATCAGAGAATGAAGAACGCACCAAAGCAGAAAAACAAAATGTTAAGTTTATTACCGTGGACAAAATGACTTTCCAAGAAGCAGTTAAACCGATGTATGACGATATTGTTAAAAACAACCCTGAACTCTCTGAAATGGTAGATCGTATCCGTACAATTGAGTAAATACCTCCATTTACCTATGAGTGGTTATATTTCTAAGTATCTATTCAGTATCTTTCCTGCGCAAGAGCAAAGCAAGGAATGCTAAGTTGACTAACTGAAGGCTGGTATTCAAATCCCCCTCACAGTTTTTCCACAGCCGCCGACACTTTTCTAGCCAGGCAA
>NZ_CAWQTY010000234.1:0-9963 GCF_963897815.1 Xenorhabdus sp. Sc-CR9 | reverse complement strand
TATTGTATTATTGACTTTCCCCAGAGCGTAGGATTTAGCCTGTTCAGCCAACTGGGTAGGGGAGGATGAGAGCAGGTTGCTGACCCGCATCACATTTTGGGCAATGACCCCGGCATTATCATCGTGCGCATTCTTGGTGCTATTTTCATTCCCCGCTTGTTGTAACCATGTTCTTTCTGTTTTATTTCCGTCAATTTCTTCACTCACCGAAAAAGCATTCATCGGCGTAAAAGGTAAAAAGAGAGCATATGTGAGAACAGATAGCCGGAAAACTTTATGATTAAAATACGAGTCCATATATGAATACCTCATACAATATGGGCTGTTGCCAGCGCTTCAGAGTGATACCTTTGATGTTTAAAGTTACTGGATATAGGGGAAATATCCATGAATATAAAGAGAATCATATTCCCCATACCTACATACATTAGGAAAGTTTTTATTGTTCTGCGTAATGAATAATTGTTATCAGCTGATAACTCAGGGTGTTCGGTTGATTAAAATTGATGATGGTTATTTTCAGCAGAAAATAGTATTTACGATATTACGGTGAAGCCCGTAAAAGTACTAAGGATACTCTCTACTTAGAATGAGATGTTGACTATGAGGTGTTGTGGCATAAATGCAGAAAATAACAAGGAAGTTAAAATGGGCATTAATATTCAAGGGAAAATTAAAGAGGCAAAATATCGCCTCTTTTAATTTGTCGCTTAATAAAATCGCTTATTCGTCTGGAAACTCAGCCATGAAACTTTCTGCTTTTTCCACCATTGATCTTGTACCTACAAAGAAAGGGACACGCTGGTGCAGTTCGCTGGGTACGATATCCAGAATGCGGTTTGTGCCATCACTGGCTTTTCCACCCGCCTGTTCAGCCAAGAATGCAATTGGGTTGCATTCGTATAGTAGACGTAGTTTGCCTGTTGGATGGCTTGCTGTGCTCGGATATATATAGATACCCCCTTTCAGCAAATTGCGATGGAAATCAGCAACCAGAGAACCGATGTAGCGGGTAGTGTAAGGGCGTTGAGTCTCTTCATCCTGTTCCTGACAATATTTGATGTACTTTTTCACACCCAACGGGAATTTGATGTAGTTCCCTTCGTTGATAGAATACATATTGCCTTTTTCTGGGAATTGGACTTTTTCATGAGTCAGGCAGAAAACGCCAAGAGAAGGATCGTAAGTGAAAGTGTGAACACCGCAGCCTGTGGTGTACACCAGCATAGTGGATGAACCATAAACCACATAACCGGCTGCAACCTGACGCTCCCCCGGTTGCAGAAAATCTTCTTCGGTTACAGGTTGCCCGATTGGGGTAATTCGGCGGTAAATAGAGAAAATAGTCCCAACGGAAACGTTTACATCAATATTCGAAGAACCATCCAGTGGATCCATCAAAACAACATATTTTGCATTTTCTGCACGATCGCCATCGAAAATAACGATCTCATCTTCTTCCTCGGAAGCAATACCAGCAACTTCACCGCGTGCTTTCAGCGCTGCTTTGAGTTTTTCATTGGCGTACAGGTCCAGTTTCATCTGAACTTCACCTTGGACATTGGATACGCCACTTGTACCTAAAATATCAACCAAGCCAGCTTTGTTGATGTCTCGATGAATAATTTTGGCCCCTAATTTGATGGCAGACAGCAGTGCGGTTAGTTCACCCGTAGCATGAGGAAAGTCTTGCTGTTTTTCGACGATGAATTCGCCTAATGTTTTCATGACAAAGGCCTTGAATTTGATTGTGGTTTTAGGAAGCGTGCTTCACTTTCGTGTTGCACTCATGCGCGGGCAGTTTAGCTAAAGAATCAAATGATTCATAGGTTATTGCATTTCTAATATCTGATTTGATGGTTAGAATAGTGATACAGTTCATGATATCGGATAGAAATAAATGCGTATTCATATTCTTGGCATTTGCGGTACTTTCATGGGAGGGTTAGCGATCCTCGCTCGTTCACTGGGTCATGAAGTTACTGGCGCTGATGCCAATGTGTATCCACCAATGAGTACCCTGCTGGAGAAACAAGGCATCGAGTTGATTCAAGGGTACGATCCTGTACAACTCGATCCTGCACCAGATATGGTAGTTATCGGCAATGCCATGACCCGCGGTAATCCCTGTGTGGAAGCAGTGTTGGAGCGTGGAATTCCTTACACCTCTGGCCCACAGTGGCTGCATGATCACGTATTGCCGGAGCGTTGGGTATTAGCAGTGGCCGGCACTCACGGGAAAACAACAACGGCGGGTATGCTTACATGGATTCTGGAAGCCTGTGATTATAAACCGGGATTCTTGATTGGTGGTGTTCCGGGAAATTTTACTGTTTCAGCACAAATCGGTGAAAGCCCGTTTTTTGTGATTGAAGCGGATGAATATGACAGTGCTTTTTTTGATAAGCGTTCTAAATTTGTTCATTACAGCCCACGTACACTGATCATGAACAACCTTGAGTTTGATCACGCAGATATTTTCGAAAATCTGGCCGCCATTCAAAAACAATTCCATCACCTTGTCAGAGTTGTGCCAAGCTCAGGTAAAATCATTGTTCCCGATAATGACATGAATTTAAAAAATGTCCTTTCTATGGGGTGCTGGAGTGAGCTGGAACTTCTCGGAGAAACCGGAAGCTGGCAGGCGAAAAAAGTCAGTCAGGATAGTAGCAACTACCAAGTATTCCATCATGGTGAACTGGTAGGTGAGGTGGGCTGGTCATTAGTCGGTGAACACAATATGCATAATGGCTTGAGTGCAATTGCCGCAGCCCATCATATCGGGGTTCAACCTGCGGATGCCTGTCAGGCATTGGATCGCTTTATCAATGCCCGTCGTCGTCTTGAATTGCGTGGTAAAGTCAATGGTATCTCGGTTTATGACGATTTTGCTCATCACCCAACAGCTATTTTAGCGACTCTGGAAGCGTTGCGAAGTAAAGTTGGTGGAATGACGCGTATTCTGGTCGTGCTGGAGCCGCGTTCTAATACCATGAAAATGGGAATGAGCAAAAATGACATTGCACCTTCAATGGGGCGTGCTGATGAAGTTTTCCTCTATCAGCCAGCCAATATGCCGTGGCAGGTTATTGAAATTGCAGAACAGTGTATTCAGCCCGCTCGCTGGAGTGCGGATATTGATACTTTGGTTCGGATGATTGTCGAAACGGCGCAACCGGAGGATCATATCCTTATTATGAGCAACGGCGGATTTGATGGTATCCACGAGAAATTACTGGCTGAGTTGGCTAAGAAAGCAGATACAGTTTAATTGAAAGATCTTCGGAGTAAGGGGGGCGCACTGATTGGGCGATCCTCTCTTCATCTAAATATATTCAGTGTGTGCCTGCCGCATACATTAATTAGCTTTCTTGGTATACGGCAGATATAGATTAAAGTTCCTGCTCAAATAGATTGAGGATCGCCTCATAGAGCTGCTTTGTCGTAAGGTTTTGGGCTGGCGTGGTAAAAATAGTGTCATCACCTGCAATGCTGCCAAGAATTCCTTCAGCTTTACCCAATGAATCCAACAGGCGTGCAATTAGTTGTGCTGCACCCGGGCTTGTGCGTATGACCACAACACTGTGATTATAATCGACATCTAATACCAGATTCTTTAGCGGACTGGTGGCTGTGGGTACACCCAATTCTGCTGGCAGACAGTAGACCATTTCCATTTTTGCATTACGGGTTCGCACAGCACCAAATTTTGTCAGCATCCGGGAAACTTTAGATTGGTTGATATTTTCGAACCCCTCTTCCTGAAGCGCTGAAACAATTTCACCTTGAGAGCTGAATTTTTCTTCTTTCAATAATGCTTTGAAAGCTTTTACCAAATCGTCCTGTTTCGAAGGAACACGCATATTTCACCATCGTTAAATCCGTTATAAGGCTGATATTATGCAAAAGAGTGAATTTTTATTCAAGAAAGAGAAGGGAAAACCAAGATACAGAGCATAATTGTATATTCTTTCCCATATTACCTTATTTATAATCAGGGTATTGAACATTTTATTTTTGCCTATTTTCATTTTCATAGAGTAAGCATAGTAAATACATTGTTAATTAAATGGTGTTGTTTGATTCGGCAGGAGAGTGTAAGGTGATCGACCTATTAATTAATAGGATAATTAGAATAATTATCAAAAAAGTGTCCATTATCTCATTAACAGATAAGCCTTTTGTCTAGAATAAAACAACTATTATGTTCCATCCGCAGGTCATTGGGTGGATAATTTAGCTGTTAACAGATTGTTTTAATACGTAGTGATGAGTGGAGGAGAGTCTTCCTTATCATTGTTGTAATGATGGGAAAAATGAAAGCACTCTCTTAACCAGACAAGTTTAAGTTTTTTACAGCACTTATTTAAGGAGTATCAGGATGAAAGTTGCAGTTCTCGGTGCAGCCGGTGGTATTGGTCAGGCACTTGCCCTTCTACTCAAGACCCAACTTCCTTCAGGTTCAGAACTTTCCTTGTATGACATTGCTCCGGTGACCCCGGGTGTGGCAGCCGATCTGAGTCATATCCCAACGGAAGTTAAAGTCACTGGTTTTGCTGGTGAAGATGCAACCCCTGCACTGGCAGGTGCAGATGTGGTATTGATTTCTGCGGGTGTCGCCCGTAAGCCTGGTATGGATCGTTCCGACCTATTTAATATCAATGCGGGGATCATTCGTAATCTGGTACAGCAGATTGCTAAAACTTGTCCAAAGGCATTAATCGGAATTATTACTAACCCTGTCAACACCACTGTGGCGATTGCGGCTGAGGTTCTGAAAAAAGAAGGTGTTTACGATAAAAACCGTCTGTTCGGTGTAACAACTCTGGATATTATCCGTTCCAACACTTTTATTGCTGAATTGAAAGGCAAAAAACCAGAAGAGCTGGAAGTTCCAGTTATCGGTGGGCACTCAGGTGTGACTATTTTGCCTCTGCTGTCTCAAATTCCTGATGTTAGTTTCACTGACGAAGAAATTGAAGCATTGACCAAACGTATCCAGAATGCGGGAACTGAAGTGGTTGAAGCAAAAGCAGGTGGCGGATCTGCAACTCTGTCTATGGGGCAGGCTGCTGCACGCATGGGGTTGTCTATGATCCGTGCCCTGCAAGGCGAAAGCAATGTTATCGAATGCAGTTATGTTGAGGGTGATGGCAAATATGCGCGTTTCTTCGCTCAACCAGTTCGCTTGGGTAAAAATGGTATTGAAGAACATTTAGATATTGGCAAGCTGAGCGATTTTGAACAAAAATCACTAGATAACATGCTGGATGTTTTGAATACAGATATTGAATTAGGCGAAAAATTTATTAATGATTAATTTATTTAATTTGTAATTTATTAATATACAAATTAATTTAAATATATTAGTTAACTAAAACCGCTAGTTTAAAAATAACTAGCGGTTTTTCTATGAATAATTAAATTAATAGTTAATTATTCTTTTTATCTCGAATTTTTCTTTCTAATAGTTCTCCTGTATTGCGATCGAAATAACGGCTTGGCCATATTTCAGACGGATGCAATTCTAAGTAATTCGCTATTATCCATTCTCCCTTGGGCCATGGGCGAGAAAGTGTATTCGCCAAAGTTGATGAACTTAGCCCCGCTTCACGAGAAACGGCTGCCAGAGTCGTTCCACGTTTACGTAAAGCGGCAATAATATCAGCAGGATGCCAATCCGATTTCATAGAAATCATTTTTTTAATCCTTTCCTATTAAATTTGAAGCCACATTAGTGGTATAACTAAAGCGTTAGTGTGAAATTAATAACGAACACGAATCTGTTATTAAGAAAATAAAATAACATTATTTTTTCTAAAAATATTTCTAATTTTTTCTTAATAACTTCTTTTTTGAACTTGGTTACAAAAATAGAGAAACATTATGAAAAAAGAGTGGTATACGGCAATGGAGTTGACCGGTGTAGGCGAGTTACCTAGATCACCACAAGGAGTTAATGCCAGAGCAAAACGTGAAGAATGGTTGAGGCAAAAACGAACAGGTGTTCAAGGCAGGGCAATTGAATATCACTATTCTTGTTTTCCTGATTCAACATTGTCTGCTCTCGAACTTAATGAAACATCACCAGAATATCAGGTTCAGAAACAAGATCCTTTATCCATTTGGGTAAGCGCATTTAATTTACTCACTGAAGAAGAAAAGGAGGTAATTACCGACGTGATATTACGAGACGGTATAAGAAGTTTTTTAGAAAAAATTATAGCTACCTGAGGCTGCTTTTGAAAAAGCCAAATGTTTAAAATTTGGCTTTATCTTCACTGCCCTGGTACAACGCGAGGAAAAAGAGATGAAAAAAGAATGGTATTCTGCAAAGGAACTCATCGGCCTCGCAGGGCTGCCATCGTCTCCTCAGGGAGTGAATCTGATGGCAAGACGCGAGGGCTGGGAACAACGCCGTAAGCGTGGAGTGCAGGGAAAAGCTCTCGAATATAATGTCAACAGTTTGCCCGAAGAAGTTTTAAATATACTGACTGTCAGTGAAAACTCGGTCGAGTATTATCGGAACAAGCGACAGGATCCGTTTATGATTTGGGTGGAAGCTTATTATCAGCTGACCAAGTCTGAAAGAGAACGGATAGTTAAGTTTATTTTGAGAAAAGGGTTGGCTGGCCTTGTTCAATTTGTCGGCATTCAAGAGATTGATAGTAAAGATAAAGACAGTATCCCAGATTGAACAATCAGGGATACTGATTGAATCGGCTCAAGAAAGTCGCTGTACGGCGACATGGGCTAATCCCACAAGGGCCGCCTTATACGGAGAATCATCAAGTACTTGTAATACTGAAATAGCCTTATCTGCTTCTTCCTCAGCCCGTTGGCGGGTATATTTGAGTGAACCACACTGTTTCATGGTTGCAAGTACAGTATCCAGCAAATGGCGGCCATTTCCCTGTTTAATAGCATTACGTATCATTACAGATTGCTCTGGTGTTCCATGATTCATGGCGTGCAGGAGGGGCAATGTTGGTTTGCCTTCATTCAGGTCGTCCCCCGTATTCTTACCGAGCGTGCTGTTATCTGAATCGTAATCCAGCAGGTCATCGATTAATTGGAATGCGGTGCCAAGATAACGGCCATAATCACGTAGCGCCACTTCTTGCTCAGGCGTTGCGTTAGCCAGAATAGCGGCGGAATGCGCAGAAACTTCAAACAGACGGGCGGTTTTACTATAAATAACGCGCATATAGTCATCTTCTGAGATATCAGGATTATTACAGTTCATTAACTGCATCACCTCGCCTTCAGCAATGACATTGGTAGCGTTAGACATCAATTTCAATACACGCATGGAATCAAGGTCGGTCATCATCTGAAATGATCGCGTATAGATAAAATCTCCCACGAGGACACTGGCTGCGTTGCCATAAATGGCGTTGGCCGTTGCCTTGCCGCGTCGCATATCAGATTCATCAACGACATCATCATGCAGCAATGTCGCGGTATGAATAAACTCAATCAGGGCCGCAACTTTGATGTGTTTTTCACCTTCACAATGAAGCGCTTTACCAGTCAGTACTGCAATCATTGGGCGAATACGTTTGCCTCCGCCGCTGATAATGTAGTAACCAAGTTGGTTGATCAGCGCAACATCAGAATTTAATTGGTCAAGAATGGTGTCATTGACCGCTGCCATATCATCTGTAGTAAGTTTTATTATCGATTCTAAATTCATGTTTTGGCTTTGGACTCTGATTCAGAGCTGTGCTCATTAATTAGCGTATTAACAGATATTACGATGTATCGGTCGCACTTGTAAAACAGCTCAAATAAATGGCAATCGAAAAAGTCCGTTTTTTTCTCATCTGTTCTAATTCTGCACTTGTCTTCCAAGCGGTTTTTGCGTAGAATTCGCGCCCTATTGTGAATATTTTATAGCGCGCTCGGAAAGAATTTTAGAGGGTGCGCGGAAAGCGGAGTTTATATGTACGCGGTTTTCCAAAGTGGTGGTAAACAACACCGAGTAAGCGAAGGTCAGACTATTCGCTTGGAAAAGCTGGACATCGCAACAGGTGAAACTGTTGAGTTTGACCAGGTGCTGATGGTCGCTAATGGTGAAGATATCAAAATCGGCGCTCCAGTAGTTGAAGGCGTTAAAATTAAAGCTGAAGTTGTTGCACATGGCCGTGGCGAGAAAGTTAAAATCGTTAAGTTTCGTCGTCGTAAACACAGCCGTAAGCAGCAGGGCCACCGTCAGTGGTTCACTGATGTTAAAATCACTGGCATCGCTTAAGATTTTAGGAGAGCAGATAAATGGCACACAAAAAGGCTGGCGGTTCGACTCGTAACGGTCGCGATTCTGAAAGCAAACGTCTGGGTGTAAAACGTTTTGGTGGTGAGTCTGTTTTGGCAGGCAGCATCATCGTTCGTCAACGTGGTACTAAATTCCACGCAGGCAACAACGTAGGTTGTGGCCGTGATCACACCCTGTTCGCATTAGCTGACGGAAAAATTAAATTCGAAGTTAAAGGTCCAAAAAACCGTAAATTCATCAGCATCGAAGCTGAATAAGTTTTTTGAATTTTAATCGAATCGGAAGCCCTGCAATGTGTGTTGCGGGGCTTTTTATTATTCTGGATTACGCCATCTCTGGGTACTAGCTGCCATCCAGCTTTACAGTGGCTATCCTACGGAGAAAGATTATGAAATTTGTAGATGAGGCCAGAATACTGGTTGTAGCGGGAGATGGTGGCAATGGTTGCGTCAGCTTCCGTCGTGAGAAATATATTCCAAAAGGTGGGCCGGACGGCGGAGATGGGGGTGACGGCGGAGATGTCTATCTACTGGCTGATGAAAACCTCAATACGCTGATTGACTACCGTTTTGAAAAATCCTTCCGCGCTGAGCGTGGTCAAAATGGACAAAGCCGCGATTGCACTGGTAAACGCGGTCAAGATATTACCATCAAGGTTCCGGTCGGAACGCGTGTACGTGACGTTGCCACAGGCGAAGTTCTCGGAGATATGTTGCGCCATGAACAACGTTTTATGGTTGCAAAAGGGGGGTTCCACGGCCTTGGTAACACCCGATTTAAATCTTCTGTGAATCGTGCTCCTCGCCAAAGAACAATGGGGACACCCGGAGAAAACCGCGAGCTGATGCTGGAGCTGATGTTGCTGGCAGATGTAGGTATGCTGGGAATGCCAAATGCGGGGAAATCCACCTTTATCCGGGCCGTTTCAGCAGCAAAACCTAAAGTAGCCGATTATCCATTTACAACATTGGTGCCAAGCCTTGGTGTTGTGCGCATGGATAACGAGCAAAGCTTTGTGGTCGCAGATATCCCTGGTTTGATTGAAGGAGCATCAGACGGTGCTGGTTTAGGCATTCGCTTCCTGAAGCACCTGGAGCGTTGCCGTGTATTGTTGCATTTGATTGATCTCTGCCCGATCGATGAATCTGATCCGGTTGAAAATGCCCGAATTATCATCAAAGAGCTACACAAATACAGTGAAAAACTGGCAGAAAAACCGCGTTGGTTGGTATTCAATAAAGTTGATCTGACCGATCCAGAAGAAGCTAAACAGCTAGCCAAAACTATTGCTGATGAGCTTGGTTGGGAAGGCGACTATTATATGATTTCAGCAGTGAACCGTCAGGGTGTGAAAGAGCTTTGCTGGGACATTATGGAGTTCATGAATATGCAGCCCCGTAGTATGGAAGCGACGGAAGAAGTCAAACCTGAAAAAGTTGAGTTCATGTGGGATGATTATCATCAGGAACAGTTGCAGAAATCATCCTCGTCTGATGATGATTTGGATGATGATGACTGGGATGAAGAAGACGATGAAGGCATTGAGTTTATTTATAAACACTAGAGCGTGTTGATCTTTTTGGTATAAAAAGCAAGCAGCAAATGGGGCTGTTATAATGGTTTCGCCAAAAATCAAAACAATTACCCCAAATGCCAAGACTAATGTTAACAGATGATAGCTGGAAATT
>NZ_CAWQTY010000233.1:0-91406 GCF_963897815.1 Xenorhabdus sp. Sc-CR9 | reverse complement strand
TATTAGCTTGAACATCTATATCGTAACGGAAAGGTGTTTTTCTTGGTATAACCCTTGGTCTCCACCCGCATAGCGGGTGGTTTTATGTTTAAGAAGCTGACGCTACTTAAACTGGCTAAAGCCATAATAAATTGTCCGGCAAGGTTAATTAGCCGGACAATTATATCTATTTTCTATCTAGTGATTTCATCCATAGCAATATCATAAAAAGTGAATTTAGCATTTTTTATGAACATAAGAATTTCAGAAAATCTAGCATCTTTATTTTGTTCGCGGAGACAATCTTTCTCCAATTCATTGAGCATTAACAAGTATTTTTCATCTTGATCATCCATTGCATCATATACTTCCTCAGTACATAATTTCAGCATCTTTATTAAGCACTCATTGAAAAATAGACTACTATTTGAACTAGAATAACCAACTATACTTTCAATTGCATTAATTAATAAAAAACCAATATAACCACGAGAAGAATTTAATAGAAAATAAAAGTTATCAGAGATTTTTACTTTATAACAAGCAGATAAAAAATCAGATGATACGATTAACTGATTATTTTTTATCGAAAAAAAAGACTTTTCTTGCATTACAATCTTATCAATAAAATTATCAATACAATCAATCAATTCTATTTTTTTTAATTTTTCAATATCAAATAATTCAAATTCCGGTTCGTTGTTAAAAAATAATGATGAAATACTGAGCAATAAAAATGATAATTTATTATCATTTTTATTAAGCAAAAACCAATCCAATGAATCTAACTCACTGAAATTATTACTACCATATAATGAATTAGCGTCCTCCTCCAAATCACATATAGTAGTATATTGACTTTCCATAAAGACATTGAACCCAGATAAATCCCAACGAATTTCACCCATTGAATTATCCTCCTAGGCTTACAGGATGTGCTGCAGGTAAAAAACCACCATCTGGTTTAGAAATTTTTCCATTAATAATCATATCACTTGTAATTGGTAAGCCCGGGTCATTAGGTGAACCACCATGAATAGCTGCCCCACTGTTACCACGCGGACCTGATGGGCCATAAGCAGTTATAGCTTGGCCTTTATATGCCCCTGTTTTATTACCAGCGAATATAACTATGTCACCATCTTTTGCAAAAATAATATTATTATTCCCGCCACCAGAAACATAAACTCCATCTGGTTTTTTAACGATTTCCTGAATTCGTTCTTCTGACAATCTACCGTGATAACCTTTAGGAGATACCTTTCCGGGAGCGATCTTAGGTATTTTTCCTTCATTCGCCCTTTCTTGGATCTTTGTTGCCAATTTCGAATGAGGGCACTTCGCTAAGCCAAATGGGTCTATCCATCCAGTCGGGTTAGGCACATAGGCATACAAGTTTTCCCCGCCTGCCAATTTGATTGGGTCTGGTGTCAGGTACACACCCGCCACCGCCGAGTAATACCTAAACCGATTATAGATCAGTCCGCTCTCGTCATCCAAAAATTGGCCGGCGAACTGGTTCCCCGGGTTCAGTTCCGCGTTTTCCCCCAACACGCCCAAGCGCAGCCCGTACAGGCTCTGCGGCGGCCGGCGCCAGACACGGTGGCCTTGCGGGTCAAACAGCGCCAGCGGTTCTCCGGTCGGGGCACAGACAGCATATTGCGTCTGCACCTCACCGGCAATCAGTTCACGGCGGTTTTCCGGGTTGGGGGTGAAGAATTGGATTTGTTGCGCCAGCAACTGCCAGCCATCAAAGACGAGGTGGCGGATACTGTACAAGCGGTTATGCCGGTATTCGCGGATTTCCGCCGGCACATCGCCGTCCCACAGGTAGGTGGTGCGGCTGCCTGCCCGTTCGCACACTTTTTCCGTGCGCCGCCCGAAGGCATCGTAGCGATAGTCCCACTGCTGACCGCCCGGGGTCCGCACCCCGATAAGCTGGTTCTGGCTGTTCCAGCGGAACTTCGTGAGCTGCGGGCGGTGACCGTCTTCCCACACCTGCATCGCGGTCATCCGCCCCGCATCATCATACTCAAACAGATGCTGACCCGCCTGCCGCAGCCGGTGGCCTTTCTGGTAGAGCCGTTCGTTGTCAATATCGTGGCGGCCGTCGAAACGGCGGGCGGGGTAACCGCAGGCATCATACTGATAATGCTCCCGCAGCCGGTCGCCGTCACTGACCGACGTGACCTGACCGTTGCCGTTAACGACATAGCGCAGCCCCTGTCGTTCATCATTGGCGGCCACCAGATTCAGGGCTGCATCGTAGCGATATTCCCGGTCCAGTCCCGCGAGCGTCGGGTGGGGAATATCCGCCACTTCATGGGCGGCAAAAAACTCGGTATTACGCCCGGCACGTTGCGCCGTCAGTTGCCCCATCAGGGAATGAGCCTGACGCAGGATAAAGCCCTTGTCTGACTGGCGGTGCCATTCGTGCCCGTCGCCATCCCGCTCAAGCGTGAGCTGATGCTCATCACTGATGCTGAGCCGTTTGAGTTCACCCACGTTGTTGGCTTGGGTACCCGCCTGCCAGCATCGGCCATCTGGGGTGTGGAGGATTCTTTCTGCCGTCACATTATCCGGATAATCGCGCGTAATTTCGCCGCAGGGCTGAATTTCTTTAACCAGGCGGTCTTTGTCATCATATTCAAACGTCAGCGGCACACTGTCGGGTGCCGCAACGTCCAGAAGACGGCCGAGGATATCGTAACGGTAGGTGGTTGTACCTTCCGGCGCGTGCATCGCCGTCATCCGCTGGGCGGCATCGTATTCATAACAGATAATGTTGTTCAGCGCATCACGTTTTTCAACGCAGTTACCGTTGCCATCATAGGCGTAATGCCACTGTGTGCCCGCATAGTCGGTTTCCGTGACCACTCGCCCGTCTGCATCCAGTGTATAACGATAACTTTCTCCCTGCGGGTTAATCACTGCCAGCAGTTGCAGGCGGTCGTGGTCATAGCGGTACTGCCAACGGTGGCCTTCACCATCCACACGCGCCACCGGCAGGTCAAACGGCCCGTATTCGATATGCCATTTCACCCCGCGGGCATCGGTCCACTCCGTCAGGTTGCCGTGGCGGTCATGACGAAGACGTTCCACGCTGTTGTTAGGGCGGTCACTTAAGGACACCCGGTGATGGCGGTCATAATCCCACAACCACAAGGCTCCGCCCCCCGAAGCAAGCCGCTGCAAGCGGTCATGACTGTCGTAACCCAGCCGCAGGCTGCGGTTTTCTTCATCAAACAGTTTCGTCAGCCGCTGGTGGCGGTCATATTCCCACGTCCGTTTGTTTCCCGCATTGTCTTCGGCGGCGATAACCCGCCCGAATTCATTGCGGGTCAGGGTGGTTTTGCTGCCATCGGGGGCCATAAAACAGGCCGCGTTGCCCTTGTCATCATACTGCTGCCACCAGACACGGCCGAGCGGATCCGTCAGGCTAATCAGCCGGTCTGCCTCATCATAATGATACTGCCACATGGCCCCGCCAGCATCGGTAAAAGCCGTCACCAGCCCCGTATCAGCCAGATAATCCAGCGTCAGGATTTGCCCCTCCGGTAAAATCTGACGCCGCAGGTTACCCCACTCATCGTACTCATAACGGGTGACATGACCACACGGTGTTTCCATCTGCGTGACCTGCTGTGCCTCGTTATAATGCCACGTCGTGGTATGGCCCTGCGGGGTTGTTGAGCGGGTGATGCCCGGTCCATAAGTCAGGTGAACAGGATAAAACCCTCCACTCCCCACACTATCAATACAACGTCCCTGTGCATCGTAGCGATAATCTACCGCCGTCTGGTCACCATCGGACCAGCGGCTAATCAGGCCCTGTTCATTATAGTCATAAAACAAGTGAAACTGCTGGAGGCTGTCTGCATCTGCTAACCAACCATTATCGTGATAACCATACTGCGCCATCACCTCATTTAATCCATTGTCACTGCGGCGGATTTCTGTCAGTAAGCCATCTTCACGGTATCCCAGCACTAATTCAGGGCCATCACTATGGGTCACCTTAATAAGCTGATGCTGCTCACCATAATGAAAGTGCAAAGTATTACCGTTACGATCACGGTGTTCCGCCAGCAGCCAGCGTTTCTCACCGGACAGGCTTGAAGCGCCCAGAAGGGTAAAATATTTACGCACCGGATGATTCCGGTCTGTCAGTACAAGCCCCTGTTTTGCCCTGCTCAGAGTAAAATCCGGATGTTCTGGGTTAATGCTGTGATCAACACTTTCCGGCAAAGCAAAGTGCAACGATGCGCCTTCTGTGGTGAGGATTTCTATGCGATCTCCGGTTACTATTGCACATTCCGAGAAATTATCGCGCCAATTTTCACCCAGCAATCCCCGCTGTCCCGGTGACCAGCTGCGTATAAATTGCAGGGGGACCGTTTGCCCCAATTCAATATCGACCCGCTGATCAAACAGCGCACCGGTTGTCACATCAATCGGGTCACCCGTAAAGAATTTTTTTGTACCCGCCCAGTAACGCTTTAATCCCTTGGTTTCTTTGAAAGCGGTCTTGGCACACTTCAGCGTCTTACCGAGCGCTCTTTCCCCCACTTTTATTGCCCCCTTCAGTGCCCCCCTCACTACAGCCTGCCGGCCTGTTTTGGTCAGCAGTTTTCCAAGGCCCTTTGCCAGCCCTCGCGAAGGTGGAACCACAAATTCGACAGCAATCAACAAGGCCCGCTGCCAGCCAGAGAATTCTTCTTCAACTTGAAGGTAAGTACCCTGACCAGAACCAATAAACACCTTACTTGCCCCACCCTTGATGGTGGCACCGCAAACCAGTTTGTCGTCTACCCGCGCCGCAGGCTGGTCGTTGATAAAAACCGATTCACTGCCCTGCGCTATCAACGGGGGCGGGTGTTTGCTGCATGCTGCCAGGTCAACGGTAGCCCGGGCGGCGGCCTTTCCTTCAATCTGCACATTGGGTGAACCCGAGCTTATCGCCCCATCAGGTGGGCCAAAGCTGTTCACCATATTGGTCACCGCCGAGCTGACATCACTGATCAGCCCTCCTAATGCCAGCGTGCCGGCGGTACCAAGTGCCAGTACTGCCGCTGTAGCCAATCCACCCGTGCCGACAATCAATGCAGACGCAGCGGCAAAAACAGCCGCGCCAATCAATGCTCCCGCAATGACACCCGCCAATGCCCCCAAAAAGCTCGCATGCTGGATCGGGTCCCCTTCACGAGCCGCTGCCGGACCTCTTGGTTGTGAAGGCGGCATCAATGTCGTGCCCGCATGGGTTGCTCCCACCCGGGCAATCCGCGTCACAATTTCATCACTGAGTCCCATATTGTTCTCCCATCACACCGCCTGAAAACTGGTGACGATCGCCAGTAATGCGTCACGCTGCCCCGTTTCAAACGGCTGGGGAGAAGTCAGATTAAAAGCCAGCAACTGGCTGCCCCGAATTTGCAACACTACGGTCTGGTGCATTTCGCCTTCCGGACTTTTCCAGTGGTAATCCAACCGCTAGGCAGCTTCACCGCTGAGCGTCATTTCAAGACGCTGATGCTCCTGATAACCCGGTAAGTGGGTACGAAACTGTTCTAAAGTCTGTTCGTAATACACTGCGGTATCAGTGCCCATAGGCACGGGCGTACGGTTAATCACCAGATTGACCCCGCTGTCATCCGGCAGCACAAAAACATGCATAGATTCATCACGCCAGTTGGCTGGAATATTCAGAGTCCCTTCGTTCATCTGATAAGATTGCGCGCTCATTATTTTTCCTTTTCGTTCTGCTTAACGTATTCAATTCATGTGATTGTTCAGTCCGGGCACACTCATAAGGTTTGCCTGACTGAACTCATCCTGTTATCGGCATCGTCCCTATCAAGGGTGACACTAGTTCAGCGTGATGACTTTCTGACCATTAATAATCACAGAAACCCCCGAAATATGGATATTGCCTTCCTTATCTATTGAAATGCTCCCCTTGGTATTACTAATGCTGATGCCATCTTCAACAGATTGGATAGTGATTTCTCCCTTAGCACTAAGCACACTCGTTTTCTCCACCGTTATCTGTCGCTCACCAATACTGCTCACTTCCTTGCCAATCACTTCCTTATGTCGTTCCTCACGCACAGTAATAACTTGATTATGGCCCACACTTTCGGTGTGATCGTGTGTTACGCGGGTAGTACGATCATTAAGAACTGTCGTTTCCATATCCTTCTGCGCATGCAGCGACAGCCTTTCGCCCCCTTTAGAATCCTCAAACAGCAGCTCGTTATACCCTTCCCCCTTATGGGTCTTGGAGCGGAACGCCATCTGGGTTTTGCTGCCCGGCAGGGCACCCGGCGGAATATTGCTGGCATGGTAAGTACGCCCGGTCACTATCGGCTGGTCAGGATCGCCGTGCAGGAAATCCACCACCACTTCCTGTCCGATACGTGGGATGGCGAGCATACCCCAGCCCTGTCCGGCCCACGGTTGGGTGACGCGTATCCAGCAGGAACTGTGGTCATCGCTGTTGCCGTAGCGGTCCCACGGGAACTGGAGGCGAATGCGCCCGTACTGGTCACAGAAGATTTCTTCGCCCGCCGGGCCGACGACTTTGGCAATTTGCGGGCCGTCAACGACCGGCTTCGGCAACGGCGCCGGACGCCAGTTCTGGTTATGGCGGATAAAGCCGAAGTGGCTGTGCAACGTGGTGCCGCTGCCGCCGCTGGCAGTTTCCCGTGCCTGTGGCTGGCTGCCCGCATGGCTGGCGCTCACGACCTGCCACGGCTGGTTGAGGTCAAGGCGCGGGTGGTTGGTCAGGGTGAACAGCCGGCCCGGCTGGACTGCAATGGCGTGGCCGCTGCCCTGCCCCATCACGGCATCATTGCGCAGGGCCTCTAGCCGGTAGCGGGTAAAGGCTTCCCCGTGGACAGCATTCTTGAATCGGCCCGGGTAGTCGTAGTGCTCGTAGTACCCTTCCTGCAAGGTGTCTTCCTTCATCTGCGCGCGGAATTCGGCCGCCCACGCCGGATTTTTGAAGGTGTAATCCTTGAGTTCAACCTGGGCCGGACGCACTTGGGCACTACAGGTCAGGCTGTCCACAGAAGGTTCGCCAATCGTGCTGCCTTCCCCCGGCTGGTACGGGATCACGATGCCCGGTGGCACGGAGCCGGCGTCATCGGCAAACACCAGTGTGTTGCGCCCGTTGCCGCATTCAAAGAAGTAGAAAATGCCCTCTTCCGCGGTCAGCCGTTGCAGGAAGACAAAGTCGCTTTCCTGGTATTGCACGCAGAATTCCCGCTCGGGATGCGGGTGGCGCAGGCTGAACACCACGTCGCGGATGCCGTGTTCTTTCAGGATGGTGGTGATGATGGTGGCGATGTCCTGTTGCTGGAAGATACGCGAGTTCTGGCGCAGGGTGGTGCGCCACAGATCAGGACGGAGGGTCATCTGGTAGGTGGTCTGGTGCAACCCGGTGTTACCCTGCTCAAAACGGGCCACCATGCCGGTGATACTGCGCTGTTCTACGCCGTCCTGCAGGATGGTCAGGGTCGCGGTGCGATCCAGTACTGCCGGAAAGTCAATGGCCGGATCAGCGCTTGCCAGCCCGACGTTCAGGTTGAACGGCTGGGAAAACCCTTCCGTCAGGGTAAAATCAGTGACCACAAAGGTCTGCGGTGGCAGAGCGCCCGCCGTCAGAGTAAATTGCAGGCCACTCGGGTCACCGCCCCCCAGCAACATCTGGCCGGCGGCCTGCTGTCCCTGCTGGACAAGTGCCTGCCCTTTTTTAAGTTTCGCAATATTCTTTTTCATTGACATGGTCTGTCTCCCTGATTAATGCCCGCCGTCCGGTGTGACGGCATGTTCATAATGTTGGATCTGACGGTCGGCCGGGTTGTCAGTCTGACCTTCGATGGCCTGACGCAGCCGGTCATAGCGGCCCAGCAGCGCGTTAAAGCGGTCATCAATGCCTTTCAGCAGTACCGGCGGGGCGCTGTCCCCTTTCGCCGCATAGACGCTCAATTGACGCAGCATTTCTTCCAGCGGCACTTCGCTGCCGTGGCTGCGCTGGATGTCATAGATGGCGGTTTTCAGGTAGGAAAGCGTGAAGCTGCCACGGGTGCGCTCCTGTAACAGGATTTTGTCCGACAATTGCTGAAGCTGGTCACGGGTGGCGTACCAGCTGCCTTTCAGGGGGGCGCTGTCGATACGGGCGGTCATGGCTTGTTCCCACTGGCGGGTCGCTTGCCGTTGCACCGACGATCCCGGCCACAACTGTTCAGCGGTGCCCGTCAGGGTGCGGGCAGCTTCCCAGGTGACCAGCGGCCCGGTTTCTGCCAGCCGCTCAAGCTGGATCGAATAACTGTCCAGCTCAGGCTGATACAGCCAGGCCAACCGTGCGCCCGCCGGTTGGCCTGTGATGGTACTGAGTTGTTGTTGCAGGGGTTTGTAGAACAGCAACCCACTGCCGACTAAAACCAGCACTCCCAGCAAAGCCCCGAGGCCAAAGCCCTGCCAGGCGCTTAGCCCTTGTGGGGGAGGTGCCGGGAACTGCACCCGCACCCGTTGTTGACTCCCGGCCACCGGCTGAGGGTCATGACGCGGCGGCGGCGGGGGCGGTGTTTCCGGTTCGGTTTCTGATTGGGACAGGTAAACCAGCGGCGGCATCTGCACCGGCGGCGAAGCGGGTTTGGCGGCCTGACGCGGTTTTTCCAGCTTTTTGGCCGCGTTCTGGAAGAACCACAACAGGTTCTCGACACGCGGCAAACGTTTCAGGTCGGATTGTTGCAGCCGGTCAATAATCAGCTGGAGTGCCCGCTCAGCACGGTAAATCATCCGCAGGTCACTGGCGGCAAAATCCTGCTGGCGCAACACACCGCCGGTCCGGGTATGGAACCACTCCAGCAGGTCAGTGCGAACCTGCGGTTGAGGCGGCCACAGGGAGTCCCATTCGCTGACGATAACGCCCGCCAACAGTTCGCAACCTTCGGTAAAACCCGCCAGCCCGTTCAGTTGCAGCCGGGCCAGCGTGTAGTAAATTGCGGTCTGCAAATCGACACCGTTGGTTTTAAACAGTGTCAGGGACAAGGATTCCACCAGCGGCCAGTTCACTTCCGGTTGCGCCGGGTGGCTGGTTTTATTGATTTCATCGCGGATAACGGCAAATTCCGGCAGGTTCAGCGGACTGCCGCCCGCCCGGATGATAAGGTTTTCAGAATGCCCGCTCATATTCTCGCTTTTCTCCTTAAAAAAACCCCTGCCCGGAGGCAGGGGGAGGTTTTGCTTTCAGGACTGACCTTCGATGGCTCCCTTAATAGAGAGTGTCGGGTAGTTTGAACTGGCTGAACAGCCCGCCCGCAAAGGGGTTGTCTGATTCGTCCACGTAGACACGGTAGGTCATGTCACCGCCTTCCACATTGAAGCGCACGTCGAAGAAACCCGGCTGGACGTTGGTCAGCTTGCCACTGTTGATCAGCCGCAACTGTGCCCACGGCCCCGTGAAGCTGATAGAACGCGGTGCCTGATTGTTTCTGTCCGGCATCAGGGTCAGCTTGCTCTCAGTGCCTGCCCGCATGGAGTTCGGCCAGATAAGACGTGCCACGTTGCTGCGGCCGTGGGAATAATCCACCAGCTGTCCGTCAAGGTTCAGCAGGGCACGGCGTTTATTGCCGGTCAAGCTGATCGGTTCGATAGCAAACTGGGCACCGAGACCGTTTTGAGGGGTAAAGAAGGTGGTGCGAATGCGGTTTGCCATTGCCAACTGTTTCATGACATCCGGCCGGATAAGCGCCTTGCCATCCGTACCGGTGGTCAGGTTGTATTCCACAAACGGTTTCAGGCTCTGCTGGTAGAAGGTATCCAGCGTGCCATCCGGCCGGAAGAAGCGTTCAAACTCGCTCAATGGCACTTCTTCGGTCGCTTTTGGATTGAACGGATAACGTCCCGCCAGATAGGTCTTGTACTGTTTAACAACGGAGTCGTTCCATTCCACTTCCAGAGAACGTACCGCTTCCATCATCACCACACGCCAAGCCTGCTCTGCCAGTTCTCCGACCCAGCGGTTCAGCGGTTCCGGCAGGGTTTTCGCCATCTGCTGGACTTCAAAAATCGCGTCACTGTTGTTTTTGTCCAGACGCATCTGAACCGCTTGCAGGGCAGCTTTACCCGGAACCGGCGAGTTCTGGATCGCCAACAGATAGCGGTGCAATGCTGTCAGTTTCTGGTAGACGCTTTGCAATGTGCTGCCTTTGTCTCCGCGTTCAACCAACACTTCCGTTTCCTGAGAGAAGTCGTGGCTGATACGGTTTAACAGCTTATAATCTGCCCGATCGGATAAATTCAGTTTTTCCTTGTCACTCAACGAATCACCGAGCAATGGTGGATGTGTGTTATCACTCAGGATTTGCAACGCCCGTTTGATGGGTTGCTCACCACTGATCACCTGTTCAATGGCACTGATGGCGTGGGGCAGATCATCAAAATCCCGCACTTCGAGGTTATTCATCGCCGCCCGCCAGGTAGCGGTGTACTCGGATAAATACAGATCATTGATATCGTTCAGTATCCTCTTCTGATCTTCATCACTGTATTGGTCGTTGTTCTGTGATGACCTTACTTCGTTGGATTTTTCCTGAGTGTTCTTCGCAATATTCAGCACCCAGCTGTCCATTTCAGTCAGTTTCGTCAGTTCATCTTTCTGCCGGACGAAGTAATCCATCAGGCCGTGGCGGGTCAATAATTGTGGGATCACCAACCGTTTTTCATTGCTGGCCACAAACACGTCGTCAAAGCTCGGGCCAATCTGGTCACGCAGGTTAAGCGGTGCTGACAGGACATCCTGTGCCCTGATACGCAGGTTCTGGTAAACCCGTTGCTTGACGGAGAGCGCTTTCAGCTCATCCTGAGCCTGCCGGATCGGTTTGACAAACGGGGCAAAGTTGGCAATGGCCTCTTTATCACCTTTATCACGCAGCGCTTTCCAGTCGGTTCGAGCAAGGGCGTAATCCAAATGAGTCAGGAGGGCATCCTGTATATCACGCTGGCCGTGGAATGCCTTACTCCAGCGCTCACGCATATACTGGGCTACCAACCCGCTGTTACGCTTACTTTTATCTTCCATCATGCGCATAACCCGCAAGATCTCGAGTTTTTCCTCACTACTCGCGGGTGCCTGATTCAGATCATCCAACAAACCCAGCATCAGGGATGGCAGGAAACGCTGCTCCAGCAACTTCCGATAGGTGGTTGCCACATACGGCCCGACACTGCCGCCCTGATACAACGCCATATCCGTCAGGAAGGAAGCATTCTCATGATAGTTACCATAAGCGAGTGTCGCGTCACGGATAGGGTTCAGCTGTGGCAATTGGAGATCACCATAACGGTCATCACCTTTCGGGGGCGGCACGGACAGGAAATTTTTTGCTTGCGCCAAGACTTCTTCGCCCGCCCGGTAATTTTTCTGGTAGAAATAATGCCATCCCCCCCACATCGCCATCATGACCAAGGCACTGAGAGTCGAGAAGGTATATAACTGGCGGCGGTTGCGACTCAGCCAGATGCGGTTTTCAGCCGCCAGATTCGGCTCTGCCAGCAGGATGTCTTCAAACAGGGAGTGGGTAAAGTACGGCAGGGTATCACCCGCCGGCCAGGTCGGGAACGCCTGAGAACCCAGATGGTACTGCGCCGAAGCAGATTGGGTGAACAAGTCATCCATTTGCCCGACCTGATGGGCAGACGTCAGGTAGACTCCGCGCAGGGTCGGGCGGTGGTGTTCGTCGTTATACAGGATATCGTCCAGCATCTGGACAATGTAGCTGTACAAGCCCTGAACCTGACGGGTGAAACTGAATAGGGCACTGCGCTGGTTGGCATCCACGTTGTTCAGCATCATGTCCGGCATGGCGTTGTTCAGGTTGTTCATCCACTGTTGCCAGAACTGCTCCAGCTCACTGCGCCACGCTTTCTCATCGCGGTTGTTGAGGCTGAATGTGACTCCCAGAATCTGGTCACGCAATTTGCGATCCAGCGACTGGTACATGGCTTCAAAGCCGTGCATCAGGTCAATTTTGGTCATCACCAGATAAAGCGGCAACTGGCTGTGGAAGGTCAGGCGAATGTCTTGCAGGCGCTGGTGAAGTTCCCGCACATAGCGTTCGCGTTGCTCACGGTTGTCCGTCATCAGGCGCAGGGTATCCACGGTCAGAATAATGCCGTTGAGTGGCTGACGCTGGCGGTTTTCAGCCAGCCAGTTCAGCAGGGCTTCCCACAGGCGGCTGTTGATTTGCGGTTTGTCGCTGTTGAGCGGGACAGGCTGGTCAATCAACTGGCCTTTCGGGTCAATAATGACCGCTTTTTCTCCTAACCAGCAGCGCAGCATCAGGGGGATGTTATCATCCTGACGCAAATATTCCGGTGCTGCGATTTCGGACAGTTTATAACCTTCCTTAATCAGCGAGGTCTTACCGCTTTTTTGGCTGCCGATCACCATGTACCACGGACGCTCGTACAGGTACTTGTACGAATCCAGATGGCGCTGTAACTGGGATTTCCAGTGGTCGAGATAACGATCCTGATGTTCGATGTCCATCCGCACGGGATCAACCACTTTCAGCTCAACATCAAGGTTGAGTTTTTCCAGTGTCCGCAAGCGGCGCCATGCTTTCATGCCGACCCAGAACAGCACTATCATGATAATGATGGCGGTTGCCAGCCAGCGGGCAGCAAGGCTTTCCAGTGGATAATCGTTGCGGATTTTCCATTCCGGTCCCCACCACCAGACGGCAATCAGGAGCAGGCAGGGAATGAGCGCCAGAACCACTGTCATCGCTGCCTTGAGGCGTGGCAGGGACTTAAATTTTCCCAGTGCCGGCAAGGCCGATTTCAAGGGTGCCAAAGAGGACAAAGAGGGCCATTTCATGGGTTAACGCTCCTGTTTGAAGCCGGTTCCTTGAGAGGAGCAGGCAGTTTTTCAGCCATTTTTTCTGCCAATATGGTCAGCAGGCTGGGTTCCCATTGAGTGAGTAACATGTGTTGTCCCGTGTGTAACAAGTTCCGGTAATGCTGTTGGGCCAACGACGTCATGCCCGCTTCTTCGAGCAACTGGGCATTGAGTAATTGGCCATAGAATTGATCACGTGGCTCAGTAAGCTGTTGCTGGTGTTCTTCCAACATGTTCAGGGCAGCTTCTAATCCCTGCTGAGCGAAGCACTGCCAGATAGCTTCCTGATCAGCGGAAACGGTTCCCTTGCCCGTGCCTGCTGGTTCAGGTGCGAGCCAATCGAGGGTGCCTGGAGAAATAAACGGACTCATGTCTGAAAAACTTAAAGTTTTCAGTCCCGGCAATCGCTCCAGAAAGTCGTTAAGTTCATGGCGAATCGACTGTGCAACGTGCCCATAGCCCAATTGCAACGCAGCCTGCGCCGCAATCTCATGCCCATCCAGCCAGTAAGGGGCCAACGTCAGACTCTGCTCGATTTGCTGGAGCAATTTGTTATCCGCCGCCGGTAATCTCGCCAGATAATCCGCCGTGCGATCCGCCGAAGCGGGTGCCAGCGGTGTTTTGCCCGCTGCATTCGCCATCGGTGCCGTAGTGAGGGTATGCCAGACTGCATGGCGTCTCAGGGAATAACCGACAGGCGAGTCAGGATGTCGTTCACACAGTAAATCAGCCACGGTCAGCAGGGTTTGCTTCCACGCTTTTTCGCTTGAGCTGTTAACGTCCACTTCCGGCATTGGTGCCGCTTCATAGGATTGAGGCGTTTGTGCCGAAGATCCTGCCGTTGATGCCGTTGCAGCCACCGATGCAGATTTTGGTGCTTCAGGGGCGGTTTCTGGCTGACGGTTATAGCGGATACGCAATTGATCGACTTCTTTGGCAAGATCCGGTTCATTCACATGCCAGCATTGCGCAAGATGGGCTAACGCACCTTGCGCATCATCCCGTTCACTTTTGCTTGCCTGTTCGGTAAAACTGCCCTGAACCGAGTCAAAACGTTTGAGTACCTGCTGTGCCAGTCGGCGCTTCATCAGCGGCTTGGCCGGCCAGGCTTTTTCCCAGTAGTTTTTGACGTGATCAGCCAACAGCTCTATGGCAAGGATCAACTCAGCAGCATTGCCTGCATGTTGCAGGGTACGCAGCAAATGAACCATCAGCCGGAAATCCTTGCTGCTTTCACTCAGCAACTGCAACGCTTGTCGCCGGATCTCTTCAACATCCAGCGAGCCATGCGACAGCGAACCAAACTTGATCATTTCGCTGTCAATGTATTCCCATGCGGGGTCGCCGTCTCCCAGCGCCTTGCCAATCTGTTCGTCGGACAAGGGAGCCAGCAGGGAGCCGAACCAGTCAAATTGTGTTCTGATGTCCATGTCGGTTACCAACGGCAGGCAGCACGTAAAGGTTTCGTTGCCTGCTCCAGCTGAGAAATGTTAAAGGTTATCTGATTGCCATTACTGCCGGTGATAGTCATCCGATCGCTGTTCATCAGGCGCTTGATTTCGTCAATGCCCGGTAAGCCACGGCTGGATTCCCATAAGTAACCCTGCTCCCGCACGAACCATTCGGTGCGGTACTGGGTTTTGTCCGTCATAATGGTGACATCACCTGATTCCACCTCTTTAGGCAGTGCTACCTGCAAACGGGTGATATTGTCAATGCAACTCAGCATTAATACAGGCCGAGGGGGTGGAACCCCAATCGCGGGCGTGGTCAGGATAACCGGTGCCACACCATTTTCTCCCTGCGTCACAATGAAGCTAGTGGAGTAATCAGTACGCTTCATCTCCTGCTCCATTGCCTTCCGCCATGACGGTCCCATTTTTTCAATTGGAATGTGTACCGTTTTAAACTTAAGGTTACTCAACGCACGGTCGTAGCACGCCAGCCGGATAAGAGGAGACGGCTCAAAGCGGCATTTTTGCAGTTCATCTAAATTTTGTTCTTCCTTTACCGCGACCGCTTCCTTCGGTTCTACCACCTCCGCAAGCTTAGGGTTCCCTGCCAATGACGCGAGTAATGAACTGATAATTAAAATGATATTCATAATCTACACCCGTATTTAGCCAGTTTGTAAACCAACGTCCGCTGGGGGATGCCCAGACTCTGTGCTATCAATCTGGTGTCGTTGCCAAATTGACGCTGACGTTGAACCAACACGGCGCTTTCAAATTCTTCTATGGCTTTTGGCAGATTATCGATATGACTGTAATCCACGGAGATACTGCTGACCGCCGCTGGGTTTTTCGATTCACTCAGAGAAGCGAGCAGTTCATCCAGTTGTTTTTCTTTTTGGCGTTGAACCTGAAATACCTGGCGGATTTGGCGTAACTGTCCGCGCAGTTGTTCGAGTTCCTGCAATTTTTTCAGGCGATGCTGCATGACATGGCAATAAATGCCGAACATGTTTTCATTGTTGGTGAAATGGTGAACATTTTCGGCAAAAATGGCGATTACACCGCAAGCCTGCCCATTGCAGTCAAACAGGGGGATGCCATATAACCCACAGTTATGCGGCAGTTCTGCAATAAACGTGCGGAAATGAAGATCGTCAATGCGAACCCCGTGATTAAGGGAATCCCAAACTGTTGGGGTTCCCTTACGCAGTACTTGTATCAACGGGTGATTGACATCATCAATATCCACTTGCAACCGGCGTGAACTGGCTTGCTGAGGTTCCGGCAAGTTGTAGCATTCCAGCCTGTTTTCATTGATGTTCAGCAGGAAAACCAACAGGGCATCAAAACGCGAGCTTTGGCTGGCCTGCAAGAAATGGCCAACCAGTTTTTCTATAGTGTCATCTTCCAATAACGCTAACGCGCTTTTCAGCCGCTGTTTCATTATTCCGCCTCCTCAACCTCTGCCTGGAACTCGTGCTCTGCCACGGTTAAGCGAATGGCCTTGATCGGTGTACCCGTAGCCATTTTCTGCAACAACAGTAATGAAACCGGTGGCAACAGAGCACCATCAATGATGGATTCCAGCATACGGGCACCGTTTTCTGCGCGGGTAGCACGTTGCAGGATCTCTTCCGATACTTCATCGCTGATGGTGACTTCTGCGTTGAAGCGTTGAATCAGCAACGTATCCAGTCTGGCCAGTTTGCCCTGAATGATGGTTTTCAGTGTTTCGTGGCCCAGCGGCATGTAAGGGATCACTTCCATGCGCGCCAACAGTGCTGGTTTGAAGAACGCCGCCAGCTCAGGGTAGAGCAGATCGTTGATCTGGTCGGGCTGTTCAGCATTGTCTACGATGGTTTGGTAGCCCAAATTAGAGGTCAGGAAGAACACAACGTTTTTACAGTCGATGATGCGTCCTTCTCCATCCGCCAGCTCCCCTTTATCGAAGGCCTGATAGAACAGGTTCAATACATCCGGGTGGGCTTTTTCGACTTCGTCCAGCAAGACAACGGAATACGGTTTCTGACGGATAGCTTCGGTCAATACTCCACCTTCGCCGTAGCCCACATAACCCGGGGGTGAACCAATCAGGCGGGATACCGTGTGTTTTTCCTGAAACTCAGACATGTTGATGGTGGTGAGATATTGGCGACCACCAAACATCAGTTCTGCAATTTGCAGGACGGTTTCGGTTTTACCAACACCACTTGGTCCCACCAACAGGAATGCCCCCAGAGGACGACCCGGACGACGCAAATCCGCGCGGGCAGTCAGCAGGTGTTTATGCAGGCACTGGATCGCAAGTTCCTGTCCCTTGATGCTTTGTCCCAGATGAGTCGGCAGTTCAGTCACAATGGAAAGTTCGCTCTGTGACAGGCGGTTCAGCGGAACACCAGTCCACTCAGCAATTACCGCAGCAATCTGGGTTTTGTCTACATGCGGGGAAACCAGAGTTTGTTTCTGCTGTAGTTCTGCCAGTTGTGCGTTAAGTTCGACCAGTTTTCCGATCAAAGACTGTTCGTCATTGACCGCAGGTTCAACCTGCTCATCTGATTGATTTTCTTCTGCTTCTTCCATGCTTTCAGCCGGCTGCCCAGCCGTCTCTTCCGCACGCTCTTCAACCACGTTTTCAGCGGTTTCGGATTCAGTTTCAGCCATCTCATCGTCAGACAGTAATTGGCTGCGCAGTTCGATGACCTGTTTTACCAATTCCTGTTGCTGTTTCCAGCTAGTTTCCAACTCTGTGAGTTGTTCCTGAATTTCTTTCTGCTGGTTTTGTAATTCTTCCAGTCGCTCCGCGTGAGTGTTCAGTCCCATGCGTTGCTCTCTTTCCAACACATCAATTTCCATTTGCATCTGGTGCAGTTCAGTCGTCAATGAGGAGATCTGGCGTGGTGGTGAAGTCAGGTTAATGGCAACACGGGCACAAGCGGTATCCAGCACATCAATCGCTTTATCCGGCAGCTGGCGGCCAGAAAGATAACGATCACTCAGTACCGCAGAGGCTTTCAGGGCTTCATCATCGATCAGTACGCCATGTGCCTGCTCATAGATGGCGCGCAGACCACGCATAATGACTGTTGCTTCATCTGCCGTTGGCTCAGAAACTTTTACCAGTTGGAAACGACGGGACAGTGCAGCGTCTTTTTCGAAATACTTTTTGTACTCGCTCCATGTGGTTGCTGCGATGGTCTTCAGTTCACCGCGTGCCAGAGCAGGTTTCAGCAAGTTGGAGATATCCAGCCCGCCGGCTTGGTTACCGGTGCCAATCAGAGTGTGGGCTTCATCGATAAACAAGATGATGGGTTTTGACGACTGGCTGACTTCCGCCATGATGCCTTTGAAACGTTTTTCAAATTCACCTTTAACCGCCGCTCCTGCCTGTAATGCCCCCAGATCCAGTGTCATTAATTCGCTGTTACGCAATTTATCCGGTACACGATCATGAATGATTCGCAGTGCCAGACCTTCAATCAGGGCACTTTTACCCACACCCGCTTCACCGACAACGATAGGGTTGTTTTTGCGGCGACGGCAAAGGATGTCGATCATCAGATCGATTTCTTTATCGCGGCACAGAACAGGATCGAGTTTTCCTTTGCGAGCCTGCTCAGTCATGTTCTGAGTAAAGCGCGCCAGCAGACTGTCGCTGTTTGCCGGATGCACGCCCTGCCCCTCTTTATCGTCGACAGCAAAAGGCTGCTCGGCAGAGCCATTTGTCCATTCAGCAAAGTTCTGGCGCAGTAATTCGCGGTTGATACCCGCCAGCAAACGCCCAGTTTGTGGTGCCAAATAACGCAGCGGGCTGAACAGCAACGCAATCAGCATCACACCGCTGCGCAATTCAGAGTGCTGCATCTCTGTGGAAGCCAGTAGCCAACTATCCTGCAACCACTCCACCAGCATCGGGGAAAAGTTCGGGTAACTCTGCACAAGCGATTGATGATGAGTCATCACCTGATCGAGCTGCTCTTTCAGCAGATCTTTATCAATGTCTGCTTTATTCAGGATCAGTCTCATGTCACTGAGTGGTGTGTCGATCATTTGAAGCAACAGTTGTGCAACAGTGATTTCAGGCTGCTGCTGACTGACACAAGATGCCGCCGCTGCTTCCAGCGCATGGCGGGTCATCGGGTTTAAACGATTTACAAGAGTGGGCAGATCAATCTGAATCATGGCGACTTCCTATCTCAATAATTTACTTAGCTGCTGTAATATGTCTTGTGTCTGATCACCGAGGCGAATGGCATAAAAGCTGTAAATGGCGATCAACAATCCTATACTGATACCGAGCAGGTGTTTGATGGTCCAGCGTTTGCTCAGACGATAACGCGCGTCACTCTCGTTGACATTGACATACAACGTGGTTGGCGGAGTGTCTCCGCGCAGTGAGTGAAGCTGTTGCTGCAAGCGGCGGAACAAACGCTCAAAATCATCACTTTTCTGGGTGCTGACTTTGTAACGCCCGCGGTATCCCAGACAAAGACAGAGATAAATGAACTCCAGCAGGTGCTGGTAGCGCTGAGCCTCTCCCATTAAACGTTCGAGTAATACAAAAACCTTCTCACCTCCCCAGGTTTCATTGTGGAAGTGCACCAGCAGTGATTGCTTTAACCAGCCATTCTGACTGTTCCAGCCGTGCCCCAACGCAGTTTCATCAATGAAGGTGCACAGTACGTAACGAAATGAAACAATCGCACCGGGTTCATAACCCTTAGTTTGCAGAAACTGCTCAATGGCCCGAATGTCAGTCACAACCTGCTGGTAAAGCTTGTCCGGCAATGCCTGATCATTCATGTCCTGCAAACGCAAAACCATCCCCAGCAAAGGGGTGGCAGCATCGATCATTGGGTTGAGGCTTTCACCGCGCAACGGTAGCTGATACTGGTGCTGAAACGTTTTCAACGTTTCAGGCTTTGCCAGTGACAGACTGTCAACATTGATATCACTCATGATTATTCCTTACCGCCCCTGATAGCCCAGAGCTGCATATCTAAATCAGGGAACTCTCCTGATACGTGGAATGCGATGGAATTTCCTTGCTGAATCTCTTTCCATGCCGGACTTTTCTGATCCAGACGGAAGTAGGTATATCCTGAGTGATACGGCAACTGGCGGGGTGCTGCGGACAATGCAATCAGTGGCACGCCCGGCAATTGAACGCTGACCAGATCGCGGATCTTTTCCATCGAAGTGACTTTGGTTTGCTGGACGAACTGGCGACGCAACTGTTCCTGTGGCGTGCTGGCGCTGATTGCCAGTACGAACTCAGCTTTGCGCAGCAAATCGTTGTCGTGGAGCGTCGCCACACGGATGCCGCCTTCGTTCTGTTTCAGCGCAATGGATGTTGCACGTGGTGTCAGAACAACGTTCAGCGCGTCACGAATTGCGTGCATCGCATCCTGAAAGGTATCCGTCAGGTTATTGTGGTCATAGGCCAAGACATTACCCGGCAAGCGGCTTGCATCGGTGAACGTTCTCAGCTCACCACACGTCTGGAGCAGTTCGGTATATAAATACAGTGGGTGCAGAACAGTCTGTTTTGCATAGTGGTTGTACAGCGGCTGAACGCGGTTCAGCAGTTGCAGCATCATAAACTCAGCCACATCCGCAACACCTTGCTGGCCCGGTGAACCGATACGTTTTGCCAATGTTCTTGAACGCTCTGTCAGCAGGCCGTCTATTTCCACCATAAAGCGCCTGAGCTTATCGGCCACGAAGATCGACAAACATGTCGGAATAAATTCGTTATCCAGAACGATGGTGCCATCTTTTTGCTTTTCTTTGATGCGGCACAGTGGGATCGCCGTATAAGCACTCATATCCTCGGAGCCTTGCATCAGGACCGGTGTCAATTGGGCAAGGTTAAGAGCGAAGGAGTCACCGCCCTTGGTATGCAAGTCACGGACATCGGTAGGCAGTTCCCGATAACGCACAGCGCTCTGGATTTCTGAATCCCGATCAGCAACTTCCCGAATGGTGTCGCTGGACATTGGCAATGCCAGATAGATATCTTTGCTTTTCAGATCATTGATGTTTTCGATATCCAGTGGTTTTGGCAATAAATCTTGGCCCGGCGCAGAAAATATAGTGCCATCCGGCATAATACCGCTGGCTTCAGTAATGCCGATGCGCCCCAGTTTGAGCAAATCATCATTGATGCTCAGGGAACTGAAACCATGCGCATAAGGTGTCAATACTGAAACCAGACTATGTGCCAGATAATCAATGTGCTTTTGTTGCTGCTGAAAATGTTGTGGTTTGATGAATAATCCTTCGTGCCAAATCACCCGATTTTTACCCGGCATGATTACTCCTCCTCTTTTCTAAGTTCTACGTCGTTATTTCTGACATGCACCAAGATGTGGTAATGGCGGCCGATGTCTTTTACCCGGATGATCTTTTTCCATTCAGATTGATTTGCATCTGCATAGTGAACGATGACACCGATGTAACGGTTTTTCTTTTCCAGTGTGATGGCTTCCAGAGGCTTGAATTGCCCCGGCAACAAGGTGTAATCCTGATGATCGATGTAGTTTTTTCCCAGCGCCTTTTCGAGTTTGTCGCTTTCCAGCTGGTCGTAATCGGCAGCCAAAAAACGTGAATCTTCACTGAGATAAACCAGGTTCATTTCAACAGGAGCCGCTTCACCACTTTCATTGGGGTTGATGTCGGGTTCGGCCAGCAATGTAATGTTGGCAACAGAGGGCTGATCATCAGGTGTTCCTACCGGAGTGGAAGGATCCCAGATAACTTGCCCCACTTTTTTCGTTGCGTTCCATGCACTGCTACAGCCGTTCAGCAACATCGCTGACAGCAATAAAATCCCTACAGCCCAAATCCGGCGACTAGCGGAATGTGTCATTGCTAGATTCCTCTAAGCCCTGACGCAGTGCGCGGTCATAAGCCTGCTCATACACCTCGCGGAATAGCTTTTCGAACCCTTGCTGGCGGCTGGACGCTAGTTCACGGTAATAATTGGTGTACATTTCCCAAGCCCAGGATGCATCTTTATTCTTGACTTCGTTGCTACGACGGTAATGTGAGAAACGACGAAGCAGTTGTTCCGGAGAAAATGCATCCAGCATGGTGTCCAACGCAGCAGAAATCGCAGTCCGGTTGGCCTGATAATGCAGTTGCAGGTTTTGCAGACTTTCCGCTACGGCAGCAGGAGCAGACAGGTGAACCGGGCTTTTCTGATCGGAGAACATCACCTGCATGGTGGTGTCATAATCCATGTTCAGGCGCAGCGGGTTATCTTCAATGGGACGAAGTTGTTTATCACGCAATCCATGCTGTTCGCGCTGGAGAGCCAATAACCCTTCAATCGCGGCTTTCATGGTTTTACCCATCTCTTGTAGAAAATCATTCGCCTGCTGGCTGTCGTGCAAAGGCAATCGAGCCTCCAGCCCACGCATGAGCGGAGTAATTGCAACATGATCAACATCCATATCTTCGTACTGCCTATCGGACGCGATATCCGGTAAATCAAGGAACTCCTGATCCATAACACTGCCTCGGTTATCAGAAATAGGGTTGGCAAATGGGGGTGATTGATAATGATCCGGCGGCAAAAGCTGCTCGGTATCATCAGCTTCAACCTGTGGTTTCAGGGTAGTCAGACTCTCACTGTCGAGCACCCTGAGTGGATCATCACTAAAACGGTGCATAACCGTCGGAGCTACACTTTCATCATGGGCAAATGCGGATTTTTGCGCCGGAGCACCTTCCATCATGGCATCCAGAGGGTTGCTGTAACTGGAGACCAGCGACTCAGGCGATACGGTTGAAGGATCGACACGATCTGTCTCAAAAAAACTGATGTGGATCTTGACGGATAAGTTTCCTACTTTGATCTGATCGCCCTGCTGCAAACGAATCAGACTTGACTGAGGTGTCAATGTTGCATTATTAATTTTTACTGGTTCAGCAAGCACTTGCAGGCAGAATGCCCCATCCTGCCATTTGATGGCGAATTGTGATGGGTGGACATTGCCCTGCTGATCCTGCACAGACCAAAGATGGCTTTCACTGCTACCGACCGTACCGCCCTGTGCCGAGAACTGGCAACTGGCAGCTTTACCACTTTCTAGCTGTTCACTGTTAAGAACCCGCAATGAAAGGATTGGTTGATGTTTTTCCATAGTCGTTATTCCATAACTGAAATTGTGACAAAGGGTTTCTTTTCCGGTTCGCCGAGAAAACTGGTCCACCCCAGATGGTTATTCTCCTTAGCTCCCAGCACCATACCGCTAACCTGATTTTCAGCCAGCCCAAGACGTAGTTCCCAAGCGAACTGGCTGCGCATGACGAAAGAAATGAACATCACCAGGGGGAGATAATTCTTTCCGTCGGGCAGGAATGACAGAAACCGATCACGGGTCAAATCATTGATGCTTAGCAGGAATTTTCCACTGTAATCCCCGACCCATGAGCCGATGGTGAAGTTGTGTCCCAACACGGACAGCTCGGTGTCCCCAATTTTCTGTCCTTTATTGGTTCCTCCCAGACGGTTCTGTTGATCCATTGGGATCGTGACCTTCCTGAATTGCCAACCGTGCAAGGTAACGTCATGCAAATCAAAACTGTGGGAAACGAGGCTGCATATCACTTCCGGTGAACGACCGGGGCTAGCCAGCAATCCGGCATACGCCAGCATTTTGCTGTGGTTGATGTTCAGCATCCGGCGGTTGACATCACTGCCCAGACCGACGAGCGAGAACATACGCTGGGAGAAGTTATCTTCCCCACCCTGCCTGAAACAGATGTAATAGCGGTATTTCCGCCAGATTTGGTGCAGGAGAGTAATTAGACGATGGTTAAAAAGATTGAGAAAATCCGTCAGGCGGTTTTCTCCCTGAGCGTCTTCCCATGCCAGTGAATCCAGATAGTAGCCTGGCATCGGAGACTGGCTTCCGTGCAACCCCATAAAGGAAACTTCCAGTTCGAAGTATCCCTTTCTGGATTGCGCGAGTGAGATGACATCACGGGTCGGGAACGCCAGACTGGCACTGGAACGGAAACGGATAGACTCAAGATCGGCACGATCTGTTTCTCCGGTTTTTTCCCACGCTACCGCAAGTTGGTTGAGCAGCTCAACCAACTGGTAAAAATTATACTGTGAGATGTCCAATGCCAGCGGTGTGGCAGGCTCCTGCTCAGTGATTACATCAACGAGTGTTGACCTATCTGTACCGGCCATTCATAACATTCCTGATTATCTAAATTGATTACCTTCAACATATGAAAAGCGTTGACGCTGGCATACAGTGAGAAAAACCGTGACAGAACCGTACTGAATAGATAAAGCTCACCTTCTGAGCTGAATGCCTGCTGCCGGATATACAACGTTGAACGCAATCCGCGCACAGGCTGCCCACGGAAAAGACGATCTGTCGGTTCTGTTTCAATCTTTTCAATGGCATCGAGCCGTTTCTGCGATGAGCGTTTGGACTGTCGGTTATGAATACTTGGGAAATCGTAAGTACGCAGTACCTGTTTCAACGCGTCCCTGTCCAGCAGTGACATATAGTTCAGCGACATATTCGACAGCAGTGACCAGTGCAACCCGCCATCCAGCAAAGGATAGAGGGGGACTGACGGCCGGGTGATATTGCGGAATGTCGCAAATGACGGGCTGCCGATGGAGGGATAATTGATGTCGCCAACACGCAGCTCTAACGGCAGTTCACGGTTGGTACAGGTCAAACTGATAGAGACATTTTCTTTCAGCTTGAGTCTGAGCAGATTGGATTCATCTCCCCGTACAAATGAGATGAAATGTTCCAGCCCCCTGCGGAAAGGAGATTCTTTCACCCGAAGACGGTAAAAACGCATTGAGTTTTCGTCTTCGTTATCAATCTGGTGATTGAAACTCTCAAAAGGCGTATAAACACGTCCGCCAATACGGGCACGACTGCGTTCGCCATTCTCACCTGTCAACCAACTTTCCACGCCATCCACGGAGAAAATGTCGTAATTATCCGGGAAACTGTAACTGGCCTTCAGGGGATATTCAGTCTGGCTGCCATTGAGTTCAATCGCTTCACTATCCATCGGGAACAGGTTGATCGCCGGTGTACAGTGCAGGCGAAAAGTATCATGGCGGATCTTGGCTTCTGGTGGCAGTGCCTGAGAAAAATGTAAATTCAGTTTAAAATCTTTGGTTTTGAGATCTTCAGGCAGTTCCGGGAAACCTTTCACATCAAAAAACAGGAAGCTTTCCGCAAAGCAGAAGTATTCCTGCAAGATGCGGTATCCCATATAGGCGTTTTTCGGGTATGGCAACAGTGCATCTTCCCGCTCAAATCCCACTGGTACAAAATCAAAATCCGGCAGAGGGATTACCTCATCACCCACCACCAATTCCGCTTTTCTGAAGTAATAGCAGAGCCAGAAATAGAGTTGAGATGTCGTATAGTCATCACCACTCAGATAAAAGCGCAGTTTATCCAGTTCCAATTCGTGCAGATTCAGCTCGGTTTTCGAGGCAAAATTCAGGCCAATGATCCCGTTTTCATTACTGTTATTGACGGAAATGTCACGGAGGGAAAGCGGAAACAGCCAAACATCACGGCAGAGCGTGAAAGTACAACGGCCATGATCGTCTTTTATACCACCGGATTTTTCGTTCGAATAAATATCATCTTGAGTTGACAACGTGTGACTCATAATCTGCGTGCCACGCTTGACCTGTGTCGCTTTCGTCACAACGCTTTCATCAGGGGTATACTCGATGATGGTCATGCTCGGGGTCGGGCGCAGATAGTTCGGCCAAAGCATATTAAGCAGGCCGTGAGTCAATTCAGGGAACTGATCATCAATCTTTGCCCGCAAGTTGCCCGTCAGAAATGCAAAACCTTCAAGCAAACGCTCAACGTCGGGATCAGAACCTTGTTCTGACAGAAATGCGGCAAGATGAGGACGCTCAACTGCGGCTTCTTTTCCCAGTTGTCGCAGATAGTTCAATTCATCTCTGAAATATTTTTCAAATGACATTTATTGAGTTCGCTCCAGGCAATAGCGCCGGTTGTTATCCAGCTGGATGCTAAATTCCACAAGGTCGTTGATATCATCCAGAGATATTTCAGCGCTGATATGAAAGCTCAACAGCAACGGATCTGAATCATCATTGATGGCACTGACAGAAACCGCTGATATTCTTGGCTCATAATTTCTGATGCACTCTTCAATCGCCCATTCGATACTTTGCTTGAAATCCACCGATGTCGCCGTCGCATCATTGAGGTCAATGACACCTAATTCAACAGCGCTTTGGCAGGCACCGGGACGGGAATTAAGCACTTCATTCAAATGCTTCTTGATAGAATCAAGCAGTGCACGCATCCTTGACTGACGGGAAGAGCCGGAGCTCTTCCCTTGAATGCGCTCGAACAGACTGGCAGAGCTGCCTCTGTTCCAACTGTACAGCGCAGCCATGATTATTCCTTATCCAAACGTCCAACCAGAGACAGCTCGAAGCTTGCACCCATATATTTGAAATGTGGGCGAACCTGCATAGCAACCTGATACCAGCCCGGATCACCTTCAACATCCAGAACCTTAATTTCAGCAGCACGCAGAGGACGACGGCTACGAACATCAGTTGGTGGGTTTTCCTGATCAGCAATGTACTGTTTCAGCCACATGTTCAGTTCACGCTCCAGATCCTGGCGCTCTTTCCAAGAGCCTATCTGTTCACGCTGCAACACTTTGATGTAGTGAGCCAGACGGTTAATGATGAACATGTAAGGAAGCTGCGTACCCAACTTATAGTTGGTTTCCGCATTTTTCCCTTCACGGGTATTCGGGAATACTTTTGGCTTCTGAACTGAGTTTGCAGAGAAAAATGCGGCGTTATCACTGCCTTTACGCATGGTCAGCGTGATGAAACCTTCTTCTGCCAGTTCAAATTCACGACGGTCAGTGATCAGAACTTCAGTTGGGATCTTCGCCTGAACCTGACCCATTGCTTCATACAGGTGAACAGGCAGATCGCTTACCGCACCACCGCTTTGTGGACCAATGATGTTAGGACACCAGCGATATTTCGCGAAGCTGTCAGTCAGGCAGCTTGCCAGTAAGTATGCTGTGTTGCCCCACAGGAAGTGTTCGTGGTCACGGCTGACATTTTCCTGATAATTGAAGTTTTTGATTGGATTTTCAACGTTGGAATAAGGCAGACGCAGCAAGAAACGCGGTGCGGTCAGACCTAAGTAACGTGAGTCTTCAGATTCACGCAGCGCACGCCATTTAGTATGTGAAGGGCCTTCGAAAACAGACTTCAGGTCCTTAATGGCTGGCAGGTCAGTAAAGTTGTTAACACCAAAGAATTCCGGAGAAACGGAAGACAGGAACGGCGCATGAGCCATTGCACCGACAGAACTGACATACTGCATCAGTTTAATGTCAGGAGTGGTATTGTTGAACGCATAGTTACCGATGACAGCAGCAACAGGTTCACCACCAAACTGACCGTAGCCTGTGGAATAAACGTGTTTGTAAAAGCCGGACTGGATAATTTCAGGTGAGAATTCAAAATCTTCCAACAATTCGTCTTTCGTCGCATGAATGACATTGATTTTGATGTTTTCACGGAAATCAGTGCGATCTACCAGAATTTTCAGTGAACGCCAGGAAGATTCCAGTTCCTGGAATTGCTTAGCATGCAGAATTTCATCCATCTGCTCACTCAGCTTTTTATCCAGCTCAACGATCATTTTATCAACGAGTAATTTATTAATAGGTTCTTCGTTAGAGCCAGTATCCAGAATACTGCCGATAAACGCGGCGACACCCTGCTTAGCGATATAGTAGCCGTCATTTTCCGGGGTCATTCTTGCCTGAGACATGATCTCATCAAGCAAGGAGGTCGTTGCGCCGGAAGCAATAGCTGTGCTGTTTTCTTCGTGCTGAGCCATTTAAAAATTCCTTTACCAGTTATTTTTTATTGACGATTTCAAGTTCTTTCAGGAGTTGCTCACGAACGGATTCATCATCCAGCAGTGACTGCAAGCGAGTACGAAATGCTGGGATATTTCCCAATGGACCTTTTAAAGCAACCAATGCTTCACGAAGTTCAAGAAGTTTATTTAATTCAGGGACTTTCTTCGCGACATTATCTGGTGAAAAATCGTTCAGGGATTTTATTTCCAGATTAACTGGCAAGTCTTCTTCGCTTTTTTCATCAAGGCGGTTAGGAACATTAAAAGTCAGATTGATGTTCGCTTCATTCATTACGGCATTAAAATTGTTCTTATTGATAGAAACTGTTTGCCGTTCTTCAATTGGTGTATCTTCGGTTTTTCCTTTCAAGTCACCAACAACCAGAAGATTCAGAGGTAATTCAACTTCTGCGGTCTGGTCACCGTTATTAGGAACATACTTAATATTAATTCTTTCTTTCGGAGCTACGCTACCTGGACTATTCTTACTCATATTTGAATCCTTTGGCTAATACAACCATGAACTGTCTGACAACCCATTATTGGTAAGAGAATGATTCCAATGTTGATCCATATAAAAAAAGTACGGCAAAACTCCCTAAAAAATAGGTTAGAGAAGACAACCGTATTTGTAGATACGAATGATTTTATTTCAACATATAGTTAAATAATCAGATATATCCTATTCAGTTATTATACAACCGTGGAAATAACATCGATATAAAAAACCGTCAAGCTCGAGTTTGACACTTTATTTTTTTGATGTAAAGCCAAAACACAAATTGATAAAGACCGCTATTCAAGCTTTTAATCTATTTATGTCAACTCATAGCAAGTTATAAACATTTTTCTCTCCTAAAATAGAGAAAAGCTTGGTTTTACTCGCTGCAAGAGTGTGCAGTCCCATTACATATCAATTGTATAAAAAGAAATATTTTCATCTTATTACGAATAAAACATAACCCGCAAAAACTCTCCTGATAATTATGGTAAATATCATTTTACATTCTATTTTGATTAATTGCGCCTCATAATAACCTAAATTATTTTCATTTTTTTGATCCGGTTAACATTTTCCAGATGATCATAAAATACATTCAACTTAAAAATAAAAACAACTTAAAAATCAAGGTATTGAATAAATGCAAAGTTTTGAGGCTATTTTTAAACCAGTTGAACAATCTTGTTTTATATAAATATTCAGACATAAATTTTACAACGGCAATGATTATAAAATTTCCATTTGCCATTGAATTGTGACATGAGTTGCATTTTTTAAATAACTTTGCATTAGAAAATTTCAGCTTTATTATTCGCCCCGAGTGTTTGGCAAGCGATAATTTCATTTGATTAATAAATGGAATAATCACGCAAGGAATGAACACTTACACTAATATTGGTAAATTTTTATAGGATATTCATATGCCAACTCCATGTTATATTTCCATTAATGGTAAAACTCAGGGCAATATTACCGCTGGCGCATTCACCGCTGAATCCGTAGGTAATATCTTTGTTCAGGGCCACGAAGACGAAATGCTGGTTCAGGAATTTGACCACATCGTGACTGTTCCTACTGACCCACAGTCCGGACAGCCTTCTGGTCAACGTGCGCATAAGCCATTCCGCTTTACCGTTGCTTTGAATAAAGCAGTTCCTCTGCTTTACAACGCACTGGCTTCCGGCGAAATGCTGCCTACTGTAGAGCTGAAGTGGTACCGTACTTCTATCGAAGGTAAACAAGAGCACTTCTTTACTACTAAACTGGTAGATGCAACTATCGTTGATATCGATTGCAAAATGCCACACTGCCAGGACCCAGCAAAAGCTGAATTCACTCAGTTGGTTCGTGTTTCTCTGTCTTATCGTAAGATCGAGTGGGAACACACTACTGCGGGTACTTCTGGTTCTGACGACTGGCGTGCGCCAATTGTTGCTTAATATCTTATTCATTAAGAATTAAGTAATAATCTTTCAGCCAATGAATGTCATTCATTGGCTGAATCAATCAGATATATCTCAAAACCCCGCCAATTTACTTTAATCCCTATTATTCTATTTTATATTTACTTTTCTGTTTCTTTCTCACTGTCAAATTTTTATATAGTAATTATTTTCACAATGAATAAATATGAATCACACTCATAATTACATTCGTTATTAGCGCACAAAAAATCATCCAACTAAAAAAAATTCTTTATTTTCTATTTTATATTCTGCCTCTCGAAATCCTTTTATAAAAAGTACATAAGTAAAATTTTTAAGTGAAAAACATAAAGCAAAAAAATAACGCTGCTTTTTCCTTATTATTATTCTGATTTTCAAGCAAACAAAAACTCAATTTGACTTACTTCCTAATAATAATGAAAACAATAACTAAATTTAGTTATTATAGATTACTAAATGAAATTTATAATTTTAAATTATGATTCAGAACAAAAATCAATCATTAATCAGAGCAAAATAAAATATTTTCTATGCTCTAATGCTTAATTAGTAAGCTAGAAAGCTTAAAACTAACCCAACACGATACATTCCCCATTAACTATTGTCATTTGGGTATTATCATGATTAAAAGGACAACAATCTTCATCTTATTATTTACGTCATTTCAGGTAAGTTCATCGCCTGACGTGATTCAACCTATTTTCCCTACGAATGACACTTTCTCTACAGATGAAGCAAGAAGAACCTTGCAGGATAGTTCACGGGAAATAGACCAATTAATTGAAGAACGCCGCAATCAGGGGTTAATCAATCGCACAGATAGTGTTTCACCACAAACTGTCTCACCTGTGCTGGTGGAAGCACCGCCATGCTTGGCAGTCAGTGGGGTTTATCTTCAGGGCATTACTTTACTCTCTCTGAGTGATCTGAATACACTCAGTTCCCTGCCCGATAGCTGTATCACCAGTAATGGCATCAACAAACTGTCAGCAGAAATCACTAACCTTTATATTGCCAAAGGCTACGTTACGGCACGGGTACAATTTATTCCTCCCAATGCGAATGGCGAACTGGGGATCAATGTTGTCGAAGGCTTTGTCGAGGCGATAGAAGGCGATGGCCGTTGGGTCAATAGTCAAATGCTATTCCCACGTTTGACAAATAAGCCGCTCAACCTGAACCAGCTTGATCAAGGGCTAGATCAGGCGAATCGTCTGCAATCAAACAAAGTCACCCTTGATATTCTGCCCGGCACAGTCAGTGGTGGCTCCATCATCAAGCTGCATAATCGACATTCCACCCCGTGGAGAATAACCACGACTACTGATAATTATGGGCAGAAAAGTACAGGGAAGTGGATCACCCGACTTAATGCCAGCGTTGATAGCCCATTCGGATTATCTGATTTTGTCAGCCTCAGCGGCAACAGTACCATTGATAAACCCGATACCCAGTACAACCGCGCTTATACCCTGCTTTATTCGCTCCCTTATGGAGCCATGACCTTCAGTGGATTCAACAGCCATTCCCAATACATCAGCCACCCCCATTTACAGATGTACTCGCTCAAGCTGCACGGGAAGTCACAGCAAACAGGCATTCGTACCGATTGGGTCTTTCATCGTAACCAATCGCAAATCAGTACATTAAACACTCAATTGATTTATAAGGACTACAAGAACTATGCCAATGAGTCAAAAATCGGTATCAATAGCCAGACATTGAGTGTTCTCGAACTGAGTATTAACCATTTACAAATCATTCCTTCAGGGCTGATTTCTCTCAATATGGGCATTGAGCGGGGAATGCCGTGGTTTGGTGCCCAAATCACAACAGCCAAACTGAATAAACAATTTACCAAAGGTAAGTTGTCGGCAAATCTACAACAACGTTTCACGATCTTTGGTATGCCTTACCGATTTAATAGCCAATTTTATGCTCAATATAGTCAAAGTGGGCTGCCGGGTATTGAGTGGATCAATGTGACCGACCGTAATGCTGTACGAGGATTCAGCAATCATGTGTCATCGGCTGATAACGGCTGGTATCTGAGAAATACACTTTCCCGCTCAATACCCATTTCAAAAGGCTCACTTTCGCTGCGTACCGGTGTCGATATCGGCCGGGTTAAAGGCCATCCCCGTCAGGATGACTGGAAAAGCAGTGCCGGATTGAGTGCGGGTCTGACACTGCGCTATCAACATCTGTTTGCGAATATTGAGGTAAGCCGGGGCAAATATCTTTCTCACCAAAAGAGGAACACGGATGAACCTATGCAGCTGTTAACCCGCTTTTCTTACACTTTTTAATTTCTGAATTAATTATTAGCGCTTTTTTAACCGCAGCCATTCATAGGGTAATCATTCGTAAAGAATAGTCCCTAGAAAGCCGCACATAGCAATAATGAAAACAAATAGAGGTAATAGCATGAAAAGTAAAAAATTTAAGTTATCTCCCACAGGAAAACTTGCCGCATCTATGGCAATTATCCTGACAACTTGTTCAGTCAGTTTTGCCAATGGGATTACGCCCGGAGGTGATGCCGTACATAGCCCGGATGTTATCCAGTCTGATACCAGTGCAACGGTGATAAATATTGTTGCGCCTTCCGAATCCGGGTTATCACATAACCAATATCAGGATTTCAACGTTAACCAAATGGGGGCGGTGTTCAATAACGCCTTAGAAGAGGGCACATCACAACTGGCAGGCCAATTATCTGCCAACGGCAACCTGAATGGACAGGCCGCCAGTGTGATCTTAAATGAGGTGATTAGCCGCAACCCTTCGTTATTGCTTGGAAAACAGGAAGTGTTTGGCATAGCCGCCGATTATGTGCTGGCAAACCCCAATGGTATTACCTGTAACGGCTGTGGCTTCATCAATACCAATCAAGCCTCATTGGTTGTCGGTAATCCGCTGGTGGAAAATGGTACCCTGCAAGCCTTCAGCACTTTTGATAACCAGAATGCCCTGAATATAAGAAACAATGGCTTGTCCCATGATGATGTCCTGAATCTGATTGCGCCTAAAATTAACAGCAATGGTCAGGTTGTTACATCAAAAAACCTCAATATCACGACGGGCAATAACCAGATTTCCACCGATGGCCGCATTCTGGATTCACAACAAGTGAACATCGGCGCACTCGACAGCTATTATCTTGGCAGTATGCAGGCCGGACGCATTCGTCTGCTGAACACAGCGGAAGGAAGCGGTGTTAATCTACAAGGCAAGATGACCACCGATGACGGTATTGATATTGAATCCTACGGTGATGTGAAGTTGGAAGCCGCTGCCCTGAAAGGCGGGGATATTACCTTGAAAGGCAATAATGTCCTGTCTCAAGGACGTATGAATCAATCTGCATCAGACAAAACGGGCAGTGGTAACTACAAAGGTTATTTCAAAGGTAATTATACTCAACAAGAGCAAATCAGTGAATCTGTTGCTCGTACCCAACTGACAGGCAAGAACATCACATTGGTCGCCAAACAAAACAATCAAGTGATGGCAACTGATATTGACGGGAATAATGTCAGACTGTCTGGTGCCAATCTGAAATTAGATGGACAACAACTTCACCAGCTTGACAGGACAAGCAATAATCAATGGAAAATATCCTGGAAATATAGTGTTATCAACGAGAATGAAAAGTATCAGCAAGAAGGCAATACCATTAATGCCAGTGGAAATGTTCATCTGACTGCCAATGAAGGCAATGCAGAGGTACTTGGCAGTCAGATCAAAGCAGAAAATCAACTGACTGTATCCGCTAAGAAAGATGTGAAGCTGGCGGGGCTGATGGAATCAGAAACAACCGCAGAGAGAGGGTATAAAAAGAACCATACTGCGGCACTGCAAACCGGTCACTGGAATAAGACCAATACCACTCAGAAAAGCGTCAGCAATAAGTTAAGCTCAGGCGGAGATTTAGGCATCACGGCGGGAGGAAATGCTGATATTACCGGAACTCACATTGACTCAGGCAAAAACCTGATTGTTTCTGCGGGCCAGCAAATCAATATTACTGTTCAATCTCTTGTTGACGATCAGATCCTTGCCAAGGATCAAACTTATTGGCACGGTATGGCTGGCGGCAGCAAGAAAGATCACCGTGATAAATCAGAAACTCACCATATTTCCGAAGTGACGGCAGGCGGACATTTGCTGCTGACCGGCATGAATGGTGTCACCATTACGGGCAGTACAGTCAAAGCCCAACAAGGTGCCTATGTTCAGGCCAATGATGGACAATTAACTGTCGATAACGCTGTCAGCCACACTTATAAAGAGGTGGATGAAAGAAAGGGAACGATCTTCAACATCACTAAAAATACCAATCAAGAACATAACAAGCAGCAAAAATCTTCCGGCAGCCATTTGAGTTCCGATGCAGACCTGAAATTACTCAGCAATAAAGATATCAATGTCATCGGCAGCCTGGCGAAAAGTGTCGGTGAACTGCAACTGAACACTTCAGGCAATATTAATATCCTGAACTATGGTGAGAAAAACCAGTACCAACAGGAAAAAACCAACCTTGATTGGCAGGCCTACGCGAAGGATGTAAAAGATAAGCAGTACCGTGTCGGGGTCGGTTTTAACCATACTTTCGATAAACATAGAAACGAGAGTACGACTCAACAGTCATCAGAACTGAATGGCGGTGTTCTCACTGTAAATGCAGGTAGAAATGTGACGGCTACAGGCGCTAATCTGGTGACAACACAGGGCAATGCAAAAATCTCCGGGGATAACGTTGCTCTGCTGGTGGGTGAAAACAGTACATCAACCTCAACCTCACAAGAAAAAACCCGTGGCGGCGTATTTTACACTGGTGGCATGGACAGGTTCGGTAACGGTGCTGAGGGGGGTTACAACAACAATGGTCAATCTCAGACCCAGACAACAGCAGTGGTGACAAACACTCAAGTCTCCGGTGACCTTGGACTGAATGCAATGGGAGAATTGAAGCAACAAGGTACTAACCATCAGGTACAGGGTAGCTATCAGGCCAATGCAGGCAGCATTAAGAATGTTGCAACCACTAACACGGAATCCAGCTCGACCAGTCAATTACAGGTAGGCGGTGAAATCAGTGGCACAGCCGATTACAGTGCAACGACCCGCCCAGTAGAAAAAACGGCAAAAGCCGCCGCAGACAAGAAACTGGATACTTCCGTCACGAAGACAGATCTGCCTAATGTGGGTATTGAAATGGAGATGAATGGCAATAGCCATTACACCAATGACCATAAATCCAATGCGGTGGTAACCACCATTAAGGCTGGCGATGTCAAGGTGATAACAAATGGCGATATTTACGATCAAGGTACGCAATATCAAGCCAATAAAGGTGGTATATCGCTGACCGCGGGCAGCCATACCAGTGAAGCCGCATTCAATCACCAAAACAGCCAGACCTCTGACACCACAGGTAATGCTAGCTTACGTGTTTACACCAAAACGGGCACAGATATCTCCGTCAGTGGTAAAGGCAATGGCAGCTATCAGGAAACCGCTAACAACAATACCAGCGCAGTTAACGGCAGCATCAACGCCCAAAACGGTATTAATGTCCAGGTCACCAGAGATGCACGCTATCAAGGTACATCAATGAATGCGGGCAAGGGTTCAAACAATGTTGATGCAGGTGGAAATATTCAGTTCAACCAAGCCACCCATCGTACTGAGAAACAAAGCACTGGTTACAATGGTGAGATTTCCCTGACCGTGGGAACTGAGCCGGACAAAAAGAACTTCAGTGGTAGTCTCGGTGGCGGTTATAACACAGACAATCAAAGCAATACGACAGCTCAAACCAGCAATATCACAGGTGGGCAGGGTGTCAATCTGAATGCGGGAAATAACTTGGCATTACAAGGCGCCAATGTTTCTGGCAAACAGGTAGATTTAACCGCACAGCGTGGAAAAATCGAACTGACTTCGGCTCAAGATACTGCCAACGCCAATGGCTGGAACGTCGGCGCTAAAGCTAAAGGTGGTATGTCTTCCACCGCCCGCAAAAATGAAGGAGGTGATGATGCGGCAAGTAATACTTCGGCAACCGAAGATTCGGCTAACAAAATCATCGACAACAAATATAACATTGGTGGTGAATTAAAATTCGGGGTTAATCATCTGGATAAAACGACTCACCATAACGCATATGTTTCCGGCGGCAATGTCACGCTGACCAGCGCGGGAGATACCTCACTCAAAGGCGCTAATGTAACGGCTGATCAAGTTTCGGGCAAAGTCGGCGGCAATTTTAATGTCGAAAGCCTCAAAGACAGCACTCATAGCCTGAATGTCGGTCTGGATGCTGGCTTGGGTTATAGCAAAACCGTCAAAGGGGACGATCCTTCTAAAACGAACCTTACTAATACAGCAGAAAACGTGGCTACCGGCACAACTAAAACCGAGGCCACCGGCAATGCCAAAGCCAAAGACGAAGCACCGAGTCTGAAAGATCAGCTGTCTGCGGCTTTCAAAGGCTACAATGGCAAGCTGCAAGGCAATTACAATACCCTCGATCGGGAAGCTGCAGGTAAACAAACAACGCTGACCGGAACTCAAGGAGTCAATCTGGGTATCTCTGGAAATACTTACTTAACTGGCGGCAAAATTGACAGTGCACAAGGACCTGTAACAGTGAATACCCAGCAAATTAACCAGCAAGCTGTAACGGGATACGACAAAGGCAAAGACTTGGGTGTTAACTTATCAGATTCCATCGCAAGTCTGGCTGTCTCTGCACAAAAAGATATTTTTTCCGGCAAAGTGCCTTTTGTGAAAAATGAAAGTCACGACACGGAGCTTCCAACTGTCCACAGTGAAGTTAAGGGTCGCCAATTAGATTGATCATCATGATCTCCAATTGATCCTCTGTACGGTAGCCAATCACACGGCTACCGTATTTTTTAGCCACCGTTTCCTGTTGCTTTTCCATTTTGCCTGTTACTCTTTTCCTCATACATATATAGCGAACGAATTTCAAAGCTATTCAGCATAATGCATATAGTAAGTAACATTAAGCCCGACCAGATTTGAGGGGGATGTCATGCCAAATGACCATAAAAAAAGGGAGCAACCCGATACGGGTAAGATCCCCACACCATTAGAGAAAGGGCTACATAGCAGTAAGAAAGCGCTTTCCGTGACGATTCGTATTGGCAACGCCATCCGTCGTATTACTTTTATCGCTCATTTGATTCGGGCGGCACAACGTTTCAATGACCGAATGGGCAGTCAATTTGGGGCTGCAATTACTTACTTTTCCTTTCTATCCCTGATCCCCATCCTAATGCTCTCTTTTGCCATCGCGGGCTTTGTGCTGGCTTCCAATCCTGATTTGTTGGCCCGTTTGATCAATGGCATCGCCAACAGCATCAGTGATCCCGCTCTCGCCAATACGCTGAAAAACAGTGTCGATACTGCGGTCAATCAAAGAACAACGGTAGGGCTAACGGGTTTGGCCATTGCCCTTTATTCGGGTGTGAACTGGGTAGGCAACTTACGTGAAGCGATCCTCGCTCAATCCCGGGACGTCTGGGAACGTACCCACGAAGATAAGGAAAAGATCTACTTTCAGTACATCCGCGATTTTTTCTCCTTATTCGGAATGCTATTTGCATTGGTCATGACACTTTCGCTGACCTCCATCGCAGGCTCAGCCCAAGCGACCATTGTCCATGCTCTCGGATTAGAAGGCATAGAATGGCTTCGCCCTGTATGGACATCAATTGGCATGACGATTTCCATTTCGGCCAATTATCTGTTATTTCTGTGGATATTGTGGATATTGCCGCGCCATCGGCCTGAAAGAAAATCGCTGCTCAAAGGCACTTTGATAGCGGCTATTGGATTTGAGATTATCAAATATATTATGACCATGATGCTACCACGCCTTGCCAGCTCCCCTTCTGGTGCTGCCTTTGGTTCAGTGATTGGCTTAATGGCATTTTTCTATTTCTTTGCCCGGCTGACACTGTTTTGCGCTGCGTGGATCGCCACCGCAGAAGAGAAAAAGTCAGAGTAACTATTCACATATTGAGTAACTATCCACATATTAATGTATACCCAATGGGTTTCAAGTTGCAGCCAAGAAAGCTGCAACTTGAAAGACGAAAAAGTATTAAGACTGTTTTTTGCTGTACCCACACTCCCGCGCCAAAGCGGGATGCTTCATCAGAAGCATTTCATAACAAACCAGAAAAGGAGTCCTTCCTATGCCATTTGTGAACATCAAAATTACCCGTGAAGGCGCAACCGCTGAACAGAAACAAAAACTGATTGAAGGTGCAACCCAACTGCTGGTGGATGTACTCGGCAAAAACCCTGCAACCACCTTTGTGATTATTGATGAAGTGGAGACAGATAATTGGGGAATCGGGGGTAAAAACGTGACTGAGCTAAGGGCTGCTGCGAAGAAATAAATCCATTTTATTAATCAATAAGGGTAGAGCAATCTGCCCTTTATATCCGAAAGTCCATTCAATTCCACTCGTAACCATCTCTCCTTATACTTACAAGCCAGTCTGACATGGTTTTGGTAAAGCTTAGCTCCTGTTGCCAACGACCGGGGTTAAAAAAATCAAGAACAACTTAAATAATAATATATTAATTACAGAAAAATTAAGGTTCCTCTGGCACCGGCCCGGGTCTCATTATCTGATTAAAGCTGTTTTTGATTTGGTTAACATCAACCGATGCCTCGCCTTTCGGTTGAACTAAAATAAAAGAGATTTCCTGAGATAGCATCTCTTTCAGTTTTTTATTCAGAAGTTGGGGAGTCAGGGAGGATAAAAACGTCTGTCTCAAGCGCTGGAATTGTTCCGGGGCGATATCTATCACGTTATTTTGCTGTGACAACAGACGCTGGTTAATCAAGATATCGGTATCTGTGCGGGCGTACATGGCAAATAGTTGCTGGAGCTGAGTCCGCTTCTGGTTATAAAGCTCATCAAATTGTTCCTGTGATAGCCCATTTTCACGCAATGATGACAACTGGGAAGCCAGATAAAGTGTCGATTCCATCAGCTTATCTGTGGGAGCATCAAGATTCAGTGAACAATTCGCCCGCTGATATAATACCTGACAATCCAGACCTAACTGCATGCCATCCTGTTTTTCTTTAAGCCCCAATTGCAGATAACGGTAAAGTGCCTCACGCGTCAGGTCATTCTGCCAGTACTGAATCAATGTCTGTGAATCTTTAATCGGCAGCCAATTCAAGTTCCAGGTTAAAGATAAGCGATCTTGCTTGGCCTGTTCGCTCTCTACACCAATCGTTGCCGCTTTCAGCGGTAGCAATGTAGGAACGGGAACCGGTGTCTGCCTTTTTCCTTCCAGTGATGAGAATGTCTGATTAATTTGCTCTGACAGAAACCGATTGTCAACATGCCCCGCGATATAGAGTGTCATCGCATCCGGCGTGTACCATTGGTGATAAAAGTTTTCGACTTTCTTTGCATCCACAGATCCAGATACTGGCATTCCCGGGTCGTGACCGATCAAAGTCGATCCTTGCAAACGCGTACGCCATACCGGATCTTGGACATCAGGGGGAAAAGTGGTGACATATTCACCCTCTTTCATGGCATGTGCCAATGTCTCAGGATTAAATACTGCTCCACCAGCAATATCTGACAACCATATCAATGCATCTTTCAATAGGTCAGAACGGTTATTCGGTAAGCTGAGGCTATAAAGCGTGAAATCGTAGGAAACAATAGCGGGTGGGAAAGGATTTTTGGTATCTATCGCGTTATTCCACAGGTTTTCTAGTTTTTGCGATGATAAATCTTTACTGCTGGATAAAACGACTTTAGGGATGAGGTAAGTATAGCCACGTTGTTGGTTCTTCTCAGCCAATGACCCTGTTTTTACCAATAAACGCAGCTGAATTCTGTCATTGGGTCTCTGTGGTGTTTGCAGGAATTGCCAACTGAATCCGTTTTCCAGTTTGCCTTGTTGCCAAGCCGGATCAGGGTGCAAAGTTTCTACCTGTGCCAAGCAAGTTGTCCCCAGAATCGCGCCACCAATAAGATATCCGATTTTGTTGCCCTGCATTCTTACTTACCCCTACCTGTTTAGTTTTATCCCTCAAAAACCTGAGACGATCAGATGAACCCAGATATTATCATCAAGGATTAGACCATTATTCATCTTTTAAGGTTTCATTTTGATGACTTTTTCTGCTTATTAGCCTGACGATTATAACCTTTTACCAGTAACCCTAACTCATCATCTTGATGGCCTTTAGGGCAAGACATTGGTACTGGCGATGGTTCTTCTTCATTCAGTTCGCGTGCAATATCGCGCAGTGGATGGATGATAATGCGATTTATGCACCAACTTATCGATACCGCAAGAATAAGCGCAAGCAATAAATAAGTGGTTAACATTAATGCTAGTGTATTTAAAGCAAAACGGTACACTCGATTGGAGTCAACCTGCAAGATAAGGTGCCCCTGTGACTCTATAGTTTTTGGCGAAACACCATAAACGTAGAGAGGAATATTTACCTCAACCGGAATGCCAAAAAAATAGTTTGCCATTTCAGGGATAGGCCGGTGTGTCGCAAAATCCAAGCTCATCACCCGAATATTATCGGGCAATACTATATCAGCTCTCCCTAAAATGCCGGAGGTCTTTAGCCCAATCAACAGTGATTTCGCTTTATTGAGATCTGAACTCCGCAATGCTTCTGTCAAAGGGGTTTGGATCTGTACTGCCGCATTCTGTAGTTGGCTGATATAGTCATCTTTTCGCTGCTGCAATAAGTGCGATAATTGGATAGTGATGAAAATGGCAATAGTTACCAAAGTGACTCCTGTCACTGCGGCCATTTGTTTAATAGTTAACGAACGTTTGACACGCAATTTCATCTTATCCAAACCGATAATTGTAAAAAGACTGACTATCACACCTTAACAATGCGACCGAGTATACTTGATTTTCTTTGTAGTCGTCTTATTTTGATAAGTTCAATACAGAAAATGACCGAGATTATACTTAATGGATTTCGAGTCGCAGCGCTTATGTCTTGGGAACGAATCCCGGAGCATGGGTAACCGTCTGTTTACAAAAACGGTGGCCGGGGTAAGTAAGCGAAGCCAACAAAACTACAGCTTGAAAAACGAGGGTATAACGGTTGCATTCACTAACACAACAACATAACAGTTTTCACTGGTCATATTTACCGTTATACCACGATCAGATCCGATTAGATGGATAGATTTTCGTCCTGTTCAACCGCAAAACACGCAATCAGTTGCCCGCCATATTGCTCTAGCTTAGGCTGGGACTGGGTGCACGGGCTGAATGCACGACGACAACGGGCAGCAAAAGCGCATCCAGAAGGCGGGTTCATCGGGCTGGGTAATTCTCCTGTCAGCTTTATGCGTTCATGCCGCAATTCGGGATTCAGGCGAGGAGTCGCAGACAACAACGCCTGTGTATAAGGATGGCGCGGATTATTGAAGATCATTTCCTTATTACCTTTTTCAACACAGCGCCCCAAATACATGACCATCACTTCATCAGCAATATGTTCAACAACCGAAAGGTCATGGGATATAAAGACATAAGAAAGCCCTAAATCCTGCTGTAAGTCCATCATCAAGTTCAAAACTTGCGCCCTCACTGATACATCCAGTGCAGAAACAGGTTCATCCGCAATCACCACATCTGGATTTAACATCAATCCACGGGCAATGGCTATCCGTTGTCGCTGCCCCCCCGAAAACATATGCGGATAACGCGCATAATGTTCCGGTTTTAACCCCACTTTATCCATCATCTGCAAAACTTTATCTTTGCGTTCAGCCACCGTGAGCGAGGTATTAATCAGCAACGGCTCTTCCAGGATCTGCCCTACTTTTTTACGGGGATTCAAAGAAGCGTAGGGATTCTGAAATACGATCTGGATTTTTTGGCGGCGCAGTTTTTCCGCTTCTTTATTCGGCACCAATAGATCTTGCCCAAAATAATAAAGTTCTCCATCGGTCGGCTTTTCAATCATAGTCAGCAGACGGCCCAATGTGGATTTTCCGCAGCCGGATTCCCCTACAACCGCCAATGTCTTGCCTTTTTCCAGCTCAAATGAAATACCATCCAATGCCTTAACCATGCGCTCTGGTGAAAATATACCTGTTTTCACCGGATAGTATTTCTTTAACTCTGTGGCTTTCAATAAAGGGGCCGTGACCTTTTGCGGTTCATATTCCTGTTCATAATTTTGTTGAGTACTCATACTGTCGGTCTCCCCTCATCATCCAGCGGTATATGACATTTAACCTGACGTCCTCCCACTGATTTCAATGGAGGCTCCTCCTGACGGCAATGCTCATTGGCATAAGGGCAGCGGGGATTCAGCAAACATCCTGTAGGACGATCATATTTTCCGGGAACAACACCCGGCAATGATGCCAAACGGGATTTATCTACAGCAAACTCTGGCAAGGCCCGCAATAACGCTTGGGTATAAGGATGGCGTGGTGCACGGAAGATTTCTGTTGCTTTGCCAATTTCCACTACCTGACCGGCATACATCACAATAATATGGTGCGCCGCTTCCGCTACCAGCGCCAAATCATGAGTAATTAAGAGTAATGCCATGTTTTCCTGCTGCTGCAATTCCAACAGCAATTCGATGATTTGCGCCTGAATAGTCACGTCCAGCGCTGTCGTAGGTTCATCAGCAATCAAGAGTTTCGGCCGACAAGCGATAGCCATAGCGATCATCACACGCTGGCTCATTCCCCCCGACAACTGATGCGGATAGACATCCAGACGAGAGGCAGGATCAGGAATACCCACTAGAGTCAGTAAGTCAATCGCCCGCTGGTGCCGGGTTTTCCGATTTCCGCCCTGATGTACTTTCAGGGCTTCCATGATCTGATAACCGACGGTATAACACGGGTTGAGGCTGGTCATGGGATCTTGGAAAATCATCGCCACTTCCGCACCAACCAACTGACGACGCTCTTTTTCTGAAATCTTCGTCAGGTCACGACCATTAAATTCCAGCTTTTCAGCCATCACCCGACCCGGATAATCAATCAGCCCCATAATCGCCAGTGAGCTGACTGACTTACCTGAACCGGATTCCCCAACGATCCCGACGACCTCCCCCTGTTCAACACGGTAGCTGATACGGTCAACGGCGCGAAATGGTGTATCTTCATCTCCGAAGTGCACCGATAATTGATCTACATTCAACAATGCCATTTCACAATACCCCTACTGCTTGAGCTTAGGATCGAGTGCGTCACGCAACCCGTCTCCCATCAGGTTAAACGCCAATACCGTCAACAAGATAGCCACTCCGGGGAAGGTAACGATCCACCATGCACTCTGAGCAAATTGTAAAACATCCGCCAGCATGGTTCCCCATTCCGGGGTCGGTGGCTGTGCCCCCATTCCCAGAAATCCTAAAGCTGCCATATCGAGAATGGCATTCGAAAATCCTAATGATGCCTGCACAATTAACGGAGCGAGGCAGTTTGGCAGAATATTGATGAACATTTGACGAACGGCTCCCGCGCCAGCTACTTGAGAAGCCGTCACATAGTCGCGGTGAATTTCAACCAGCACGGCTGCCCTTGTCAGACGAATATAGTGAGGCAAGGCAACGAAAGTCAGTGCCAATGATGCATTGACAATGGATGGACCAAAGATCGCCACCAGCACCAATGCCAATAGCAAGCTTGGCAATGCCAGCATAATATCGACAACACGCATGATGATGGCATCGACAACACCGCCGAAATAACCCGCCAGTACGCCCAGAATGATGCCCATTATCAGTGACATCACCACAACCAGACAGCCGACCAGCAGCGAAAGGCGTGAGCCATACATCAGACGGGACAGAATATCGCGCCCGACGTCATCTGTACCGAGGATAAACTGCCAGCTTCCGCCTTCCTGCCACACCGGAGGTGTCAGCAAGGCATCACGGAACTGTTCGGCTGGCCCATGTGGTGCCAATACTCCGGCCAATAAGGCGACCAACAGCATCAGGACAATATAAACAAGGCCAATTACCGCCCCTTTATTACGTTTAAAATAGTGCCAGAATTCCTGTAGCGGCGTCATCAATTTTGGCGCACCCGATACTACTGGCTCAGTTGTTTGAGTCATCATGTGCTCCTTATTTCTTATGACGAATACGCGGATTGACGATGCCATACAGCAAATCAACCACCACATTAACCAGAATGATCATGGTTGCTACCAGTAATACACCACCCTGCACTACCGGATAGTCACGGCGTTGCAGAGCATCAATCAACCAGCGCCCCAACCCCGGCCATGAAAAAATAGTTTCTGTCAGAATCGCACCCGCCAGCATAACGCCCACTTGCAGGCCAATGACTGTGACAACGGGTAATAAAGCGTTACGTAAAGCATGAACGATAATGACACGTATACGGCTCAACCCCTTGGCACGGGCAGTACGGATGTAATCTTCCCCCAACACTTCCAGCATGGCAGAGCGGGTCATTCGCACAATGACCGCTAACGGAATGGTTCCCAGAACAACAGCAGGCAGGAGCATATGCATCACTGCATCAATGAAATCACCGTCTTCCCCCCAAATCAGTGTATCGATCAACATAAATCCCGTCAGGGGATAACTATCATCAAGAAATACGCTATCGCTGATTCGACCGGAAACAGGCGTGAGATCCCACTGGACGGAAACCAGCATGATCAACATAATTCCCCACCAAAAAATCGGCATGGAATAACCTGTTAATGACAGGCCAATTGCTGTGTGATCAAAAACAGAGCCACGCTTAACCGCGGCTAATACGCCAACCGGAATACCGACAGAGATGGCGAATAACATGGCACAGATACCCAATTCCAGTGTTGCTTTGAAACGCGGAACAAACTCATCCCACACCGGAATACGGCTTTTCAGAGAGATGCCCAAATCACCATGCATAACCCCGTTGATATAATGAAGGTACTGTTCCCAAAGAGGTTTATCCAACCCCATTTCAGCTAATAATTGCGCATGACGCTCAGCAGTAATACCGCGTTCTCCCGCCAGAATCAGCACCGGATCACCCGGTATCATATGTACAAAAGCGAAAGTCAGTAGCGTAATACCAATAAACGTCGGGATGACTAATCCCAGACGTCGGAGGATAAATTGCAGCATATCCTGAATTCTCTTTTTGAATACCAGTTACAGCTCTTCAGGCCGTTTGGTGTAACAGAGTTCGACTTGCCCATCAGAGAAGCGAAACCATCCCTACAGAAAAATCCGGGGGATGGTGCATCACAACAGCTCAACAGCAAGCGTTATTTAAGATCAACCTGATAGAAAATGTGTTTTCCAAGCGGATCAACCAGATATCCTTTCACTTCTTTACGGATTGGCTCATAAACTGTGGAGTGAGCAATGATTAATGCTGGTATTTGTTCATTCATGACAACCTGAGCCTGTTTATAAAGCTCGGTACGCTTATTGATATCAGAGGATTCACGGGCTGGCTGGATAACATCCTCAAAAGGTTTATAGCACCATTTGGAATAGTTGGAGCCTCTTTCTTTGGCAGCACAGCTAAACAAAGTACCGAAGAAGTTATCAGGATCAGCATTATCCCCTGTCCATCCCATCATAACAGTCTTAGGCTCACCATCTTTGGCACGTTTCAGATATTCGCCCCACTCATAACTGACAATCTTGGCCTTGACACCAATTTTCGCCCAGTCAGCCTGAATCATTTCCGCCATACGGCGGGCATTCGGGTTGTACGGACGCTGCACCGGCATTGCCCACAGATCTGTTTCGAAACCATTTTCAAAACCAGCCTCTTTCAGCAATTCCTTCGCCTTGGCAGGATCATAGGCATAATCTTTAATGTCATCGTTATAACTCCACATAGTTGGAGGGATCAGGTTTTTCGCTTTTTGTCCGGCTCCCTGATAAACAGCATCAATAATGGCATCTTTATTGACTGCCATCGCCAGTGCCTGACGAACTTTCTGATTATCCATCGGTGGCTTCGTGACATTGAATGCGAGATAACCCACGTTCATACCGGCCTGTTCTTTCAGGACAATATCTTTATCCTGTTTCATACGGGAAATATCAGCCGGGTTCGGGTATGGCATCACCTGACATTCGTTTTTCTGTAATTTTGCATAGCGGACAGAGGCATCGGGGGTAATAGAGAACACTAAGCGGTCAATTTTCGATGGCCCTTCCCAGTAATCCTTGAATGATTTATAGAGAATGCGGGAATCTTTCTGATATTGCTGTAATTGGAACGGGCCTGTACCAATCGGATTAAGGTCAACCTTTTCCGGCGTACCCGCTTTCATCATTACATCAGCGTACTCTTGAGATAGAACCGAAGCAAAATCCATTGCCAAATTAGCAATGAAAGGAGCCTCAGAGCGCGACAATACAAAACGAACAGTATAATCATCAATTTTTTCTATTTTGCTGATGATGCTACCCATATCCATGCCAATGAAATATTCGTAGCTGCCACCCGAAATACGATGATATGGATGATTTTTATCTTTCTGACGCATAAAAGTAAAAAGCACATCTTCAGCATTAAAGTCACGGGTAGGTTTGAACTCCTTACTGCTGTGCCACTTCACACCTTTACGCAAATGGAAGGTATAAACCTTACCATCGTCACTTACATCCCAGCTTTCAGCCAGACTTGGAATGATATCAGTTGTACCTGCTTTAAAATCCACCAGGCGGTTATAAATTTGTCTGGAAGTCGCATCATAAGTCGTACCGGAAGTGAACAACTGTGGGTTAAAACCTTCCGGAGAACCTTCGGAACAGTAAACTAACGTTTTGGCCTGAATACTGGCTGTTATGGCTAACGCAATAAAACCGATACCCAGTTTCAACAAACTGGATTGTTTTTTCTTGGAGATTATCATTACTCGGACTCCGTTTGTGATGTTTATTGTTTCTTAGCCAGCCCAGAGTTTTCTTCCTAAATGCCACTGTCCCAGCTTGTTTTATTGTTTTTCGTTTATCAATTAATCAATTGTTATGCCCGGCGTCAACATAATCACACATGATAATGGAAACACCATCAAAACATAAAAGAAAACATTTATTAACAAAACTGGTTAAAAAATATGATTCCCAGCACATTAAATAGTCAAATCCACTAAAAAATCAAATCCCGTCAAGAATTAATCTCTATTGATTATAATTTTGAATTTGTGACCAATTACTTAAATAATGAGCAATAAGGATTATTGAAAAGGCGGGGGTACATAAGATGTAAATACAGTTCAGACCAAAGAATTTGTTGAAAAATAAACCATTACAGCCGATCGCATTACTTCACTTGTTAAACCAGACATTTTTACTATTAATTCTATTTATTAAGATAGAGTTAATATAACGTTATGGTTATTCCTTATACTGGCTTATTTCAGTAATAATATAAGTTAGCTGATGAAATGCGAAAATACACGTTGGCAACTTGCGGGTATAGCCCCAGACAGTCCCGGAAATGAATCAATATGAATGGGAAGGATTACGATGCTAGCAGTGATATTCAGGAAGTATTTAAAATATATTCATTGAATACATAAGAAAAAACCCCGCTCATAAGAGCAGGGTTTCTGAATGCTGGTCGGCGAGAGAGGATTCGAACCTCCGACCCACTGGTCCCAAACCAGTTGCGCTACCAAGCTGCGCTACTCGCCGAAAACGAAGCGCATCTTACTGCCAGCGCTTCAAACCGTCAATATCTTTTTAACGATAAGCGTTTATTTGATGATAATCCGTCCAGAATACATGTCATACAGTATGTTTCTGACAGTAAAAAGCCTCACCTTAATAGCGAGGCTTTATATATTAAATAGAGCAATCAGAGATTACTGGAGCAGTGAAATATCCGCCACACGCAAGAACAGATCGCGCAGCTCACTCAACAGTGTCAGGCGATTGATTCTTACTTGCAGATCTTCATCCATCACCATCACATTATCGAAGAACGCATCCACCACTTCACGCAGAGAAGCTAATTCAACCAGCGCATCCTGATAGTTACCTTCGGCAAACAGCGGGGTCAGTTTTTCCTTCAACACAACAAGATGTGTTGCCAGTTGGATCTCTTCTGCCGCTTTCAATACTGAAACCTGAACGCTGTCATTCAACTTCTCTTCTGATTTAGCCAGAATGTTGGAAACACGCTTATTGGCAGCCGCCAGAGAAACCGCTTGATCCAATGTGCGGAAGTGCGTTACCGCTTTCATGCGGGCATCAAAATCAGCAGGTTGAGTCGGGCGGCGCGCCAGTACTGCCTGAATGGTATCGACACTGTAACCCAGTTCCTGATACCAAGCGCGGAAACGACCGAGCATAAACTCAACCACCTCATCCACCGCTTTTTCATTGGTCAGTTTTTCACCGTACAAACGTACCGCTTCTTCTGTCAGAGTCTGGAGATCGAGAGGCAGTTTTTTCTCAACGATAATGCGCAGGATACCCAATGCAGCACGACGCAGCGCAAACGGGTCTTTATCCCCTTTCGGATGCTGGCCAATACCGAAGATCCCGGCCAAAGTATCCATTTTGTCCGCAATGGCTACAGCACAGGAAACGCCTGTTGATGGCAATTCATCACCAGAGAAACGTGGTTGGTACTGTTCATTCAGCGCCAATGCCACATCTTCAGCTTCACCGTCATGACGGGCATAGTGCATACCCATCACACCTTGAGTATCGGTGAATTCGAACACCATGTTGGTCATCAGGTCACATTTGGACAATAGACCCGCACGAGTCGCATGGTTCACATCTGCACCGATTTTTTCTGCAATCCAGCCAGACAAGGTTTGAATGCGATCAGTCTTATCGCGCAGTGTTCCCAGTTGTTTCTGGAACAGCACGGTTTCCAGACGGGGCAGATTATCTTCCAGACGCTGTTTACGGTCTGTTTTGAAGAAGAATTCCGCATCTGCCAGACGCGGGCGTACAACTTTTTCGTTACCTGAAATGATTTGCTGAGGATCAGAAGATTCAATGTTGGTCACAAAAATAAAGTTTGCCATCAATTTACCGGACTTGTCGTAAACCGGAAAATACTTCTGGTCACCTTTCATGGTGTAAACCAGCGCCTCAGCAGGCACTTCCAAGAATTTTTCTTCGAATTTCGCAGTCAGTACAACCGGCCATTCCACCAACGATGTCACTTCTTCCAGCAGGCTGTTACTCAGATCAGCCACACCACCAAGTTGTGTCGCGGCCTGTTCTGCGCCACGCTTGATAATCGCTTTACGCATCTCGTAATCCGAGATAACACAGCCACGATCCTGCAAAATGGTCGGATACTGTTCTGCGTTTTCAATCGTAAATTCGGCTTCGCCCATAAAGCGGTGCCCGCGAATAATGCGATCTGATTTAATTCCCAGAATTTCGCCTTCAATCACTTCGCTACCTAACAGCATAGTGACGGTATGAACCGGACGAACAAATTGAGTTTCTTTATCACCCCAACGCATTAATTTAGGGATAGGCAATTTGCCCAGAGAATTGCTCACCATGTTCGCCAGCAACTCTTTTGCTTCACGGCCTTTGACCTGAGCACGATAGAGCAGCCATTCCCCTTTGTCCGTAACCATGCGCTCAGCCTGATCAACGGTAATGCCACAACCACGTGCCCAACCTTCTGCCGCTTTAGTTGGTTTACCTTCGGCATCAAATGTCTGAGCTATTGCAGGGCCACGTTTTTCAACTTCACGATCAGCCTGTGCAGCAGCCAGATTTGCCACTTTCAGTGCCAAACGACGGGGAGCCGCAAACCAGCTAACTTCACCATGACCCAGATTAGCGTTGTTCAGCTCTGCCTCAAAATTGGCTTTAAAAGATTCAGCCAGTGAACGCAGTGCTTTTGGTGGTAGCTCTTCTGTGCCGATTTCCACAAGGAAAGTCTGTTGAGTCATGATGGCCTCTCAGTTCTTATTACAAATAGTCTTATTACACATAGGGAAGCCAAGCGCCTCGCGGGAGGCATAATAAGCTTCAGCAACTGATTTGGTCAGGGCACGGATGCGCAGGATATATCGCTGACGTTCAGTCACGGAAATCGCCTTGCGGGCATCCAGCAAGTTGAAAGTATGACCCGCTTTCAGAATGCGCTCATAAGCTGGCAGTGGCAGAGGAACTTCCAGTGCAAGCAATGCCTGTGCTTCTTTTTCGTATTGCTCAAAGCAGGTAAACAGGAAATCCACATCAGCGTGTTCGAAGTTATAAGTGGACTGTTCCACTTCATTCTGGTGATAAATATCGCCATACGTGGTTTTACCCAGCGGGCCATCGCTCCATATCAGATCGTAAACGCTGTCCACGCCCTGAATGTACATCGCCAGACGTTCTAAGCCGTAAGTAATTTCACCGGTCACAGGTTTGCACTCAAGGCCACCCACCTGTTGGAAATAAGTGAACTGAGTCACTTCCATGCCGTTCAGCCAGACTTCCCAGCCCAGCCCCCAGGCACCCAATGTTGGGTTTTCCCAGTTATCTTCAACAAAGCGGATATCGTGGACAGTAGGATCAAGCCCCAAGGCTTTCAAAGAACCAAGATAAAGCTCCTGAATATTATCGGGAGATGGCTTGATGATAACCTGAAACTGGTAGTAATGCTGGAGGCGGTTCGGATTTTCACCATAACGCCCGTCAGTTGGACGACGGGAAGGTTGCACATAAGCTGCTGCAATAGGCTCAGGCCCCAAAGCACGCAGACAAGTTATAGGATGAGAGGTTCCTGCACCGACTTCCATATCCAGTGGTTGGACAATGGTACAGCCTTGATTAGCCCAGTAATCCTGCAATGTCAGGATGAGCCCCTGAAAGGTTTTGGTATCAAACTTTTGCATGTTGAATCCGCACGCGATACATATGAATTTAAACGAAAGGGGTCAGTATACCCTTTGACCGTAAGATATACAGCACTGATCGCCCGCCAATTTTGTCGCAGTATAAAAAAATCTTATCCTAGCCTATTTACTTGTATATCTATACAGCTAAAATCAGTTTAATTATTAACCATTAATCTTTTAAGGAAGCTCGGTTCATGAATAAAGAAATGACTCGCTGTGGTTGGGTGACATCCGATCCTGAGTATCAGGCCTATCATGACAAGGAGTGGGGAAATCCATTGAAAGAGAGCCAACAGCTTTTCGAACTGATTTGTCTGGAAGGACAACAGGCCGGTTTATCATGGCTCACTATCCTGAAAAAGCGGGAAGGTTATAGAAAGTGTTTCCACCAATTTGATCCGATCAAAATAGCTAAAATGGATGAAACCGATGTTGAAAGACTGATGGGGGAGTCAGCCATCGTGCGCAATCGAGCCAAAATCAATGCGATTATTCATAATGCCCGTGCTTATCTGAAAATGACCGAACAGGGAGAAGATTTCAGCACATTTATCTGGCACTTTGTCGATGATTCTCCCCTGATTAATCACTGGAAAACACTGACAGAAGTTCCTGCGCAAACTGCTATTTCTGATGCCCTTTCCACCGCATTGAAAAAGCGAGGATTTAAATTTATTGGCAGCACCACCTGCTACGCATTTATGCAAGCAGCGGGTTTGATAAATGATCACCTCGTCAGTTGCTTCTGCCGAAAATAAATTAGCTACACCCGGCAGATTTCGAGATGCAGCCAACAAAGCTTCAACTTGAAATTCACCGGGTATACTGAAAAATTAAAATTAGTGCATAAAAATAAACAAAAATACCACTTTAAAATATAAAACCAGATTAATCATAAATATCTAGTTTTTAAATCCAATCGGTGATCACAATACGCTATATAAAAACATAGAATACTTATTTTGCCCCATTGCACCCTAATAATAGGCGGGGTATGGTGTCTTTTTCTCATACAAAAACCGACGTAAAAACCGTTATGAAATTTTCGCAATTCGGCAACAAATTTACGCAAGATTCGGGAATTACCCGATTGATGACTGATCTTAACCAAGGCCTGAGAACACCCGGCGCAATTATGCTAGGTGGAGGAAATCCAGCACATATTCCTGAAATGGATGAGTATTTTCAGCAGATATTAACTGACTTGGCATCAAGTGGCCAATTAAGCGAAACCCTATGTAATTATGATGGGCCACAAGGAAAAAATACCCTGATAACTGCTCTGGCCCGAGAATTGCGAGAAAAACTTGGCTGGGAAATCCATCCACAAAATATTGCGTTGACCAATGGTAGCCAAAGTGCCTTTTTCTATCTGTTCAACTTATTGGCTGGTCGTGCAGAAGACGGTTCAATGAAGCGGGTTTTGTTTCCTCTTGCCCCAGAATATATCGGTTATTCGGATTCAGGTTTGGATGAAGGGTTATTTGTCGCCAATAAACCGAATATTGAATTACTGCCTGATGGCCAATTCAAGTATCGTGTCGATTTTGATCACCTGAATATTACTGAAGATATCAACCTGATTTGTGTCTCACGACCAACCAACCCAACAGGCAATGTCATCACCGATGAAGAGTTGCTGCGCTTGGATGGGCTGGCTCAACAGCACCAAATCCCGTTATTGATTGACAATGCCTACGGAGTGCCATTCCCCAGCATTATTTTCAGTGAAGCTACCCCGCTATGGAATCCTAATATTATTCTGTGCATGAGCCTGTCCAAACTTGGCCTGCCGGGTTCCCGCTGTGGGATAATCATCGCCAATGAAAAAATTATCAATGCTGTCAGCAATATGAATGGCATTATCAGCTTATCTCCGGGCGGTGTCGGGCCTGCTATCGCGCTGGAAATGATCAGGCGCAATGATCTGTTCCGCTTATCACAGGATGTTATTCAGCCGTTTTATAAAAAGCGGGTAGATAATGTGATTGAGATTATTCGCCGCCATATGTCAGAAGAGCGCTGCCTGATCCATAAACCGGAAGGGGCGATATTCCTTTGGCTCTGGTTCAAAAATTTGCCAATCACGACAGAGGTGCTTTATCAGCGGTTGAAAAAACGGAAAGTGCTGATGGTTCCGGGTCATTTCTTCTTTCCGGGCTTGGAACATGACTGGCCTCATGCCCATCAGTGTATGCGCATGAATTATGTGCCTGATGTGGAGAAAATCGAAGAAGGCATCCGCATTTTGTCTGAAGAGATTGAGATCGCCCATAAAGAAGCTGGATACTGATCTGTAACAATAGTTATTGATTGTAGGCTCAATAACCTCATGTATTCAGCACATTATGTATCCATGAGAGTTACTCCCTATTTTTATTAAAATTTTCACGCTAATAAAGATAAGTAACTCTCACCATTCTTTCATTAGGTTTCATATTTAGAAAATTGAATCAACTGGTTCAAACCTAAATCAGATATTATCATGAAGAAAAGACCAAAGATTAGTACTAGCTTACCCTTCTTTAGTCTTCCAATGATTAGGCCGAATTCTATTTAATGATTTTAAGTTAAAGTAACCATTAAAGAACAGCAGAAACATAATAATAAAAAACTATACTTATAGCATAAAGCCATAGCTTATAAGTAAAATCTTTATATCTAAAAATCAATATCATATTCTATTACCCCCTCCAATCTCAGTTATTAAATTTGTTTCCGGTCACACTCTTAATTTAAATCAATTATGCTTTTTACATCTAACTTCCAACTTTGTTAAACATAATTAGTAGTTAGTTTTAAATTTATTACTCACTTAAATTCCCCACACATCACGTTAATATCTATAATTTTTATAATATGTGTATTATCTTTTATTCACATTATGCATGGGCTTTATTTCTTTAAAACAACAAATAATCCAGTGTTAAAATCCAAAAATTCAACAAGTAATAAAACAACAAACCAAAAATAATAATTTAATAACTATTATTTACTTTAGATTAAAAAGACATACGTAATGATATGGATTTTCATTTAATAAACGCATTAAAATTAAAACTTAAATAATTCAATATTCCATTCACAATGTAATTATTTATTAGTTTTATTAAAACTTAGGGGAAAAATATGTTCGGTTTATTTAATCGAAAGAAAGAAAAGAAAGGATTCAACATTACCAGTAGGTATGGTAATTTCATCCAAAAGGAAAACGAAACCGTACTGGAAGGTGCATTACGCCAGAATATCCTATTACCTCATAACTGTAGAGTTGGAACATGCAGACGTTGCGAAGTATTCATTAACGGTTCGACCGTGTTAGCCTGTCAATTTAGTAGCGATAGTGACATAACTTTAGAATATAATAAACAATGGCATAAAGCGAACATTGATAACATTACCCAATTAGGTGATGAAATTATTAAAGTCGGCCTTTTTGCCCCTTCTATTGAATTAGATGAAGAACAAGAAGGGCAGTATGTTGATCTTACTTTTGATAAACAAAAAAATAGTCAACGTAAATATTCAATTGTCAGTATTAATGAAAAAAATTTAATATTACATGTCAAAAAACACCCCTATGGTGAAGTATCAAATCTTTTAGCTAATTCTCGTCATGGCCAAGAAATTTTTATTTCTCAACCTCAAGGAGAATTTAGGCTGCCTAATTTTGATACAACGCCTAGCACTGGTCTGGCTATTGCGACAGGAAGTGGGATGGGAGTGGCGCTGACTCTTTTAGACAAATTATGTTCAAAATATTTAATAAACCCAACAATTATTTCTGCAAGCAGAAAAAAAAGCCTCGGCCAATATCATGATCTATTGATCTCTGATTTTAAACAAAAATATCCAATTACTAAAGACTATTGCATGAATATAGATGAAGTAAATAACTATTTAAAGAGTAGCCAAGAAAGTAATGCTACGTATATTGTTTGTGGCACACCTGAGTTAAATAAATTATTTTTTGATAATAGAGTGATAATTGAAAAAAACCGTTCATCTATTGTTCAGGAGAGTTTCTAATGTCAAATGATAAAAATTATTTTTCAAGTCACATACGGGAAAGTATGCAAGTACTTCCAAATATTTTCCAGAAACTATTAACTATAATAACGGGGAAACCAATATCGGGACAGTCTCGTATAAAATTACCAGCAATAACAGAATTCATTTTAACAGTATTAATATTTATTACCTCTACATTCGGCGCTATTTTATTATTACCTTATATTCCTGATATATTATGGTTTATCATTATTCCTATTTGCTGGGTTGTTACGGTAGGATGTTTAAGAAAAATACAGGTAACATATGCACACCATGCTGTACATCGTTGCCTGTTTAATAGTAATAAGTTACTTAATCGCGTAATGTTAGCACTTTGTACGATTATTCCGGTATCTCAGAATGGGCGTGATTATACAGTCGATCATTTAGGACATCATGACGAAAAAAACTTTACAACTGAAGAAGATAGCGATGCTGCTTTTTTAAAGAGTCTGGGGTTCATTCCTGGTATGCCAGTGAGTTATTACAAGAAGCTTTTATTTTTAACGATTATCAGCCCTATGTTTCACTTACGTTTCTTCTGGTCACGTATTAATAGTTTTATCTTTCGTGGATCACTGATAGAAAGCTTATTTGCCGTTATCTGGTTAGCGATATTAATTGTACCTGTATTCTTCGAACCTGTTCTGTCAATATTGTGTATCTATATTCCTTATTTTGTGATCTACCATATCAGCTCATTATTGCAGTTTTTAACCGAACATGCTTGGTTGATCACCAAACACTCACCTAAAGATCTTGACGATTACGCCAGACGTTGTTGGGGACGATTTACTGGAGAAATATATCCAACCAATAGCAATATCCTGTCTAAAATAAGTTGGTGGCTTAAAATGCTGTTTTTTCATGCCCCATGTCGAATAATGATCTTGTGTGGTGACTTACCTGTACATGATTGGCATCATTTGGCAGGTGAATTAGGCCAATCTTCAATCTATTGGCAAAATAGCATCTACCTAAGACAACAAGCCGTAATGACACCAAATGAAAAAATTGTTCTACAAGAAATTTGGGGAATACGTAATATGGTTATGAACAGTTTTATATCACTTTCAAAAGCAGAGGTTTGATATGTACGAAGATAATGATAAAAAAATTTACGTAATTTTAAGTAATAATCATGAAAATAGCATATTATTCAATGCCGCTTGCCATTTAACGGCTGGTATTGTTGATTCTGTTCAAGGGATGTCTTTTCATCGTTATTATAATGAAAGCAGTGAATTTGTAGCTAATATCAGTCATTATCCTATAGTGATATTAAAAGCTAAAAACAGTAACCAATTGAAAAAGTTAACAGAGAAATGTCATCAAGAAAAAATTCAGTATAATTTTTTCACAACGAGCATGATTTCACATTCCGCCGAACAACAAAAAGAAGATACTTTAAATGCCCCTGTAGAAGAGTTAGATTTTGTAGCAGTAGCACTTTATGGGGATCGAGATATTCTATCACCACTGACAAAAAAATTCTCATTATTTAAATAATGAAAATATAGAGTGATAGTTTCTCTAAAATATCTTATGGAAAAAGGCATTTTTATTGATTTTAATATAAAATTAAAAATCCCTTAATAGTCAACTGCACCTAAAAAGTTATAGATTAACTGATTAAGGTGCAGATTCATATTAAGTACTTAAAATCATAACAGCCATAAAACATAGTGTTGAGCCAGCATCCTACTTATTGAATTATTAAAACTGTAGCATTAATTCTCTTCCACTATAGAAAAGCCAATAATATATAAAAAACCATCAAACTAAGAATAACGCAGATCACAAGATTACGAATAAAAAAAGCAAATAACGCAGTTAATAATGCGCCCCAAAGATAAGGATTATTTGTAAAACCTCTTAATTCCCCATTCTCCATTAGAATAATAGGACCACAAATGGCGATAAGTAAGCAAGGTGCAGAATACTTTAAAGCTTCGTTGATAAATCCAGGTAATTTAACTGGCATCTTAGGTTCCAGAAATATATATCGGTTTAAAAAAATAATACCTCCCAATATAAAAATTAAAGCCCAACTCATACTGACTCCTTCATTAATCTAGCGATAAATACTGAAAAAAACATTCCACTAACACCAGCAATAATTATAGCACCCTCAATATGAAAGTATGATAACACCATCGATAAAATCAGAGAAAATAGCACTCCACCCAGCACACTAATTCTTTTTATCATCGGAACAATTATGGTTATAAATGTTGCGATGATGGAAAAATCAAGATGATAATCAGATAGATTTGGGATGGATGACGCCATAAATACCCCTATCAGGCTGAATAAATTCCAACATAAATAAAAACAAAGTCCTGCACCAATTAAATAGCTAGGTGTTAATTTTTCTTTATCACTCTGAGCACAGCTTAGAGCAAATAGTTCATCAGTCAGTAAAAAACCTATTGGTAGTCTATAGCGAATTTTTAAACTTGCTACATATTCACGCAATGTTAGTCCATAGAGAAAATGCTGAGAGGTAAGAAAAAAAATAGAAATAATAATAGTGAGAATACTAGCACCTGACGTCAATAATCCTAATGTGACTAGTTGGGCCGCACCAGCAAACAGGATGACAGACATGCCGATACTCTGCCACAGTGTTAAACCCGATTGGACAGCCATTGATCCAGCTAATATTCCCCAAGGAATAACAGATAAACACAGTGGCAACATGTTATACATTCCAAGCCAAAATGCTCTCCAAGGCAAAGAGAAAGATTTAGTCTTTCTCTTTTTTTCAACAAAGCTACTTTCCATTTTCTGTATATCATTTTCATTTTTCATATATTACAACCTAATAGTCAACTATGATATCAATTTCAATTGTTTATTATGAAATTTGATTTATATAATTATTACACAGTATTAAATATTTCTGCATATATGGTTTTTATGTATCCTACATAATATATTATTCACCCAACTTTATGAAAACGTTTTATTATTATAAAAAGAAAAAATATTTTACAAGTTTAATTTATTTAACCCTACATTTATTTAACCCTAAATTATGGCAAGGAAGAATTCTACTTTGTGTAAAAGCAATCATTGTATGGGTATTGATAAAAATTCCGGGACAAAACATGTAGAATTTATCTGACATTTCATCACAAAACTTTCCAATTTTGCTCAATAATACCCATATTGACACGGCAGGATAGTTTTATGGGTTTAAGTTACATTATTCATCAAGCAGTAAAGTGAAATCGAGTCAGTTAAAATTACGATAGGAAATGTTGATGGCCGAAATGGCGTGCTTCAATAAGCTATACCCAATGGATTTCAAGATGCAGCGCGGCGGCAAGGGAATGAACCCCCAAGAGCATAGCTAACTATGTGAGTGGGGTGAGTGAGCGCACAACTTGAAAGACGACAGGTATATATGGCAATGGAGAATAATTCGAAAAAGATCAGCGGCTACTTGAAGATTGAAAACAAAAGTAAATGAAACCTCTTTCTAATCCTCATAATAAAAAAAAGCTCCCTCATTTAGGGGAGAGGGAGCAAGATGATAACGAGGACTTTTACCTGCGAACAGGACAGTAATTCCAAAAGAATTCTTTACACACAACAGGAAAGGAAAACAATCCTTGTTTATATACCTTCCCTGAACTGAGTATATTTAATCAGAAAAATTATTTTATAATGGGTTGAACAGGAAGGTTTTTTTAACTTTAAACCACTTCTACTATCTCAAATTGAGGTCAAATAGGGGTGATCGAGCAGTGTTCTGTGATCTAAAGCACATTTAATGATTAACGTAAGAGTACTTAATCTGTTAGCCCTGACCTAAATCATCATAACGGTCAAAATTTCGGGTGACATAAACTCTTCATAGCTGCGCCAGTGGATAAAACATCGGCTATCTATGCCAGTCCCTTCATGCAGTTGTGTATGGATAAAATAAGAAGGCTTTTATTTCCTGATGGCCTCTCCAAAAAGCAGAAATAAAAACAGAATTAAAATTTCCATCACAAAAAATTATTAAATTCAGCGATAAGTGCTATAGCAAACTGAATACTACCTGACTATAGTAAATAGTATTAAAGAGTAAATGGTATTGAAGGTTTATCTTCACACTTTGGAAAAATTAGCGTTAAAGAGTAAATAAAGTATCTGAACATTGGAAAATTAACTCAATGAGATCATGGAAACGATGAAAAACTGTAAAGTACTTCTATTACTATATATACTATGTACCACATTTGGATGGTTACTTGTCACGGGTTGCTCTAGCATCATGACGCATAGTGGCCCCCACCAAGGTTATTACTCTGGTGCCAAAGCTAATATAGATATGCTGAAAGATGGCCGGACAGGGTGGTTCATGAAACCCCTGCTTGCTGTTGACCTTCCGTTCTCTGCCTTTCTGGATACACTCCTGATCCCTTATGATTATGCCCGCTCCAATCAAAATAAAGCGGAACAATCCCCTAAACATCGTATTGAACAGCTGGAAAAAAACAGTATCGCACTATCTGAACCTGAGTCATAAACGATTAACAATGAAGCATAAACTTAGTGGATCTCTGGATTCAGCCCGACGACAAGGGAACAAATCCTGAGAATATAGCTAACCGTATGTTTATAAAAACGGTGACTGGAGTTAAGTGAGTGCCGCCGGCAAAGCTGCAACTTGAAAGAGCAAGGATATAGCTGTTATTCATCTCTGCAATAAACACTATCCATTCCTGTTTCAACCACAAATATCTGCCGATAACCCTCAATATCACGCATAAAAGCAACATAGCGATCATCCGGTGATATGACAATTGCATCCGCGGAAGGAGCATCTTCGGTACGCTGCGTCAAACGCCGAATTTCGCCATTTTGACTATCACAGAGTACAACACTGTTATCACAAACACAGGCAATAAACCGACCACGACTATCCCAGCTAAATGCAGACTGAATATTGTCACTACGGTGAGTTATCTGTATTGACTCACCACCATTTGGCGAGATGTACCATAGTTGGACAATCCCATTATCATCTTTCATTAAGAAACAGATTTTGCTGCCATCTGGTGATGTTCTCAACCAATGTCGGGGTATATTCACTACACCCGGCCAACGTTTATCATGTGTAAATGTTAAACGCCTCTGTTTCACTCCCGCAGGTGGAGCGGGTAATGTTGTTTCAGTACCCGCCAAAGGCTGACTACCGGCAATAGCGTAATCGCTATCATTTTCAGGCAGGTCAATGAGAAAAATTTCCGGTATCTTTTCACCATTTTCAGCACAGGTATCTCCAATAAAGGCCAGCGCCCAACGCTGCCATTGACCATTATCTTTTAAATACCCCCTTTTCCCTATCCAACCTTCTTCATAAGCCCGATTAATGTCATCACTTCCGGGACGGGGAGATGGAGTAGTTTGGCTGACCACAACCGAAAAATAACTGCCATCATATTCCCTCCGATGTTTTTTGACTGACTCCACGGATTTCAACGGAACAGCCACAGCAACATTACGTAAATCAAATGCAGGATCTAACTCATGCATTACATGGTCGTTATAGGTAAAACTCAAGCGACTGCTGTCAGGACTGAAAACGTGAACATGTGTACCGCCACGCAAGGCTCCGGCGGTATAGGGAGGAGTAATATCCAGTGCATCAATATTCACCGCTATGTGTGGCTGGGTATCGTAAACAATCACCCCACGACGGTGATGGAAATTATACTGCCATTGCGCATCTGGATTTTCTGGGCCATGAATGAATGCATAACGAACAGGTTCCTGTTGGCTCACTGTCACCACCCCAACATGAGATCCCTTTCCTGCCAAATAAACAACTTCAGTCTGCCCATTGTCAATATGAATTTTTTCTATCGTTAAGCCCGTAAAAGACGCTCCGTCAGGACGAACATCGTATACCAACCACTGGCTGTCAGGTGTCCAAACATTTATATTAGTTATCTGATGGCTATGGCTATCAAATGTTATCTGGCGTTCTTTAAAGACCATTTTTATTACCTTAACATTGAGAGATTTCGGATGAAAAAAACTAATTCTATTGAAATTTAACTAAAAAAATTCAGGCGAGGAGTTATTATTTCAACAGTACTCTTTACTTCTACGTTATTTATTTGACTAAAATTATGTTACTTAGTGTCCTTTATATTATTGGTATTACGGCTGAAGCCATGACAGGTGCCTTAGCCGCTGGTCGCCGAAAAATGGACGTGTTCGGCGTTATTATTATTGCTTCCGTGACGGCCATTGGTGGTGGCACCGTCCGAGATATGATCCTTGGTCACTACCCTCTCGGCTGGGTAAAAAATCCAGAGTATATCGTGACCGTTGCTTGTGCTGCCGTGGTCACCATCTGGGTTGCACCCATGATGAAGCACTTACGCCGTTTATTTCTCATTCTTGATGCAATTGGCTTAATTGTCTTTTCCATCATTGGAGTTCAAATCGCGTTGGATATGCACTACAGCCCGATCATCGCAGCCATTGCCGCCGTAATTACTGGTGTTTTTGGCGGGGTATTGCGCGATATGTTTTGCAATACCATCCCGCTAGTATTCCAAAAAGAAATTTATGCAGGGGTCTCTTTTGCCGCCGCCTGGCTCTATATCGCTTTATTACATACGCCATTGCATCCAAATAGCGTGATCCTGATTACGCTTATCGCAGGACTCGCCGCACGGTTAATTGCTATCCGTTATCGCCTTGGATTACCTATCTTTAACTATGACAGTGCAGACCATTAACCTTAATTATGCGCTTCGGGGTGGCTTGCCGCCCCATCTCTCCTACTTTTATCCATCGGCTCGACATCTTGCTTCTCTGACGTGTTTATCTCCCCAATCCATTTATCCTCCTTGATACCATGTACAGCCAGACTCTGAATTACCCTCTTTATCTCTGGATGCTGTAAAAAAGCTGAAATTTTTTCTGCTTGCTTTGCCGTTAATGATAGTGAGTGTTTAGTGTCAGCACCCTCTGGCTGCATATTCCATTGCCAACCCATATTTTCTGTAAACCGATTGGCATAAGGTAGGCCAATTGCTTCACGCCATGATGAAAACAGTCGTGACTTCGCTTGCTGTAATTGGGAGAAAATCAACTCAGCACGCTTAGTTCCGATATTGGGTACTTTTTCAAGTTGTGCTTTATCCAACGCCAGCCAATCCGTTAAATTCGTCACAAGCCCATGCCTTACCAGAACGGCCCATGTTCCTTGTCCAATGCCTTTCATTTTCAATTTTTCTCCAAGCCAGGTCAGGCGGGCAATGAACTGTTGCTGACAATAATGTTCATTCACATTACTCAAATAACTGAAAGAGAAACAACTAAGATAGTGATAATCCTGTTCATCAGGTGGCTGGATATCAGGACGTTCAGCCATACGCCATACCACCTTATCGAGTTTAGGTATACCATGCCCCGCCAACGCTACTGTTATTTTATCTCCGGGATAAACATTCCATTGCTTCCATCGTTTGACAGAACCGATATTGACACGGCTAATTTGTCTATCATCCAACCTCACTTTTTCTAATCCCAAGACAACGGATATTTTCCCCGTCCGGCCTATTGTGAAGTTGACATCTTTTACCGTTGTCACTTGTTGGAGTAATGGATATTTCCATGCAATCGCCCAACTATTTGACCCGGCACGCCATTGCCGTCCGGCCGGTTCAGTTTCCTGCCGTAAAACAACACCATCTGAGGCAAAAGGAAGTGGCAATTCAAAATAATCTTTCCATTTTTTTTCTGCATCTTCCGGGGTAGCAACGGGATGACTGTATTGGTGTACGAGAGGAAACCCCATAGATGCCAATCGTTCCAATTTAACTTCCATGTCATATGGCCCATCCGGCCAACCCCAAATAAAGACGCCAATTTGCTTAAGCTGCGCAGCAGGTGTCTTGCGCATCATTAACCCCGCAACCTTGCTACGTGAGCCGTGGCTACCTGAAATGGATTGCCGATGCTCCTTCTGCTGCCAAAAAAGCTCACCTTGTAATACCATATGTTCCGGTGCATTTTTTATCTGTTTCGGAATACTGGGAATAAACAGGCTTTTATCCATCCAGTCAGTTCCCTCTATTCCATCACCGCGGCTAATAAACCTCACTAATTGACCTTTCTCATAGACCAAAGTAACCGCAACACCATCAATCTTAGGTTGCAACCAGACTTTCGTTCTTCCCTGCAACCACTGACGAACTTTCCACACCTCTTTTAGCTTATTTAAGCCGGTATGCTGGACAGGGTGAGGCTGTTTTCCCTCCTGCGATACCTTAATTTCGAAAGTGCTGTCTGGCATCTGGTTTGCACAGCTTTGCCACAGCACCAAAGTTTCCAGTAATTGATCATAGATTTCATCATCTATTTCACTGACACCCTGCTGGCGATAGAGAGCATCCCATTTCGCCATCTGTCGTTTCAGATGCTCTATTTCATGCTGAAGTTTTTCCTGTGACCATTTTTCCTGTATCCATGCAGAACAATGTCCCTTGTCAGCAAATGCCGCAGGCATTCCAAATAGCGACACACAGACTGTTATAAGAAAACCAATAAGAAAGTTAAGCATCCCTGCTCCGTTAGCTCCCTGAAACACGAGCAGAGAATAAAAAGCCCAGTAATTTTTACCAAGGGGGAAAATGTGGGTTTGCGAAGCGTTTCGAAAAATAAACACTCAATTTCTGCAACCGTTTATTTTTCCTGAAATTGTTTCGCAAAATTAAGCAGTAACGTCAGTTTGTTAAGAAAAAATTTTGTTGAAATGTCCGTTGGCATGTATTGTAACGCTGCATGGATTGACCTATCCGTGTATACTATGTGGGATTTTATATTCCTGCGCTTGCATTTGTTTATACCCAACCAGTCAAGAAATCATCATGAACCAAGGAACGTTATATATTGTTTCTGCGCCGAGTGGAGCAGGCAAATCAAGCCTCATTCAGGCTTTACTGAAAACTCAGCCTTTGTATGACACTCAGGTATCTGTTTCACATACAACACGTCAGACCCGCTCAGGCGAAAATCATGGTGAACATTATTTTTTCATCACAGTAGATGAATTCCAAAATATGATCAGCCATGATGAGTTTTTGGAATATGCCTGTGTCTTTGGTAACTATTACGGTACATCCCGAAAAGTCATTGAAGACACTCTCGCCAGTGGTGTTGATGTTTTCCTTGATATTGACTGGCAGGGAGCGCAGCAAGTCCGTCAGAAAATGCCAGCAGCCTGCAGCATTTTCATTCTTCCGCCCTCCAGGGAAGAGTTGCTCCGCCGCCTGCGCGGACGTGGTCAGGACAGCGAAGAAGTTATTGCTAAACGAATGGCTCAGGCTGTCGCAGAGATGGATCATTACAACGAATACGATTACATCATCATCAATGATGATTTCAATACGGCACTGGCCGATTTACAATCTATTATTCGTTCAGAGCGTCTACGATTAGATCGTCAGACTCAGCGGCATGATGCCTTAATCAGCAAATTATTGGCAGACTGAACCAAGTTTCAGTATTATGCCCAGTCATTTATTTATCTGTGGAGTAGCACACATATGGCACGCGTAACTGTTCAAGACGCAGTAGAAAAAATTGGTAACCGTTTTGACCTGGTGTTGGTCGCTGCTCGCCGAGCACGTCAATTGCAATCAGGTGGCAAAGATCCCCTCGTTCCAGAAGAAAACGATAAGATGACTGTTATCGCTCTGCGTGAAATCGAGCAAGGCCTTATCAACAATAAAATTCTTGATGTTCGTGAGCGTCAGGAACAGCAAGAACAAGAAGCCGCAGAAATCAAAGCTGTTTCTGCCATCGCTGAAGGTCGTCGTTAATTTTACGGTAGGTCTGCCTTGTACCTGTTTGAAAGCTTGAATCAGCTTGTTCTGAAATATTTGCCTGAAGATCAAATCGATCTACTTAAGCAGGCCTATGTGGTTGCGCGGGATGCCCACGAAGGGCAGACCCGTTCCAGTGGTGAGCCATATATTACTCACCCTGTGGCCGTTTCCTGTATTTTGGCCGAAATGCGACTTGACCATGAAACACTTATGGCGGCACTTCTGCATGACGTAATTGAAGATACTCCAGCAACATTTCAGGACATAGAACAGTTATTTGGCACGGTCGTTGCCGGTTTGGTGGAAGGTGTTTCTAAACTGGATAAGCTGAACTTCCGTGACAAAAAGGAAGCACAAGCTGAAAACTTCCGCAAAATGATCATGGCAATGGTGCAGGATATCCGCGTCATCTTGATTAAACTGGCAGACCGTACACACAATATGCGAACCCTTGGCTCCCTGCGTCCCGATAAGCGGCGGCGCATTGCCAGGGAAACGCTGGAAATTTATAGCCCCCTGGCTCATCGTTTGGGTATCCATCACCTGAAAACTGAACTGGAGGAGCTTGGGTTTGAAGCCCTATATCCTAACCGTTACCGCGTGATTAAAGAGGTTGTTAAGGCCGCCCGTGGTAACCGTAAAGAGATGATCCAGAAAATTCTGTCTGAAATTGAAGGCAGGTTAACAGATGCTGGCATCCAATGTACCGTCAGTGGTCGCGAAAAACATCTCTACTCTATCTATCGCAAGATGCATTTGAAAGAACAGCGTTTCCATTCCATCATGGATATTTACGCTTTTCGTGTCATCGTCAATAATCTTGATACCTGCTATCGCGTATTGGGGCAAATGCACAGTTTATATAAACCGCGTCCCGGCAGAGTAAAAGATTATATTGCTATCCCCAAGGCTAACGGCTATCAATCCCTGCATACTTCCCTTATTGGCCCGCATGGTGTGCCTGTTGAGGTTCAGATCCGTACCGAAGATATGGATCAGATGGCAGAAATGGGGGTGGCGGCACACTGGGCTTATAAAGAACAGGGAGAGTCCGGCACAACTGCACAAGTCCGCGCCCAGCGTTGGATGCAGAGTTTACTGGAGCTTCAGCAAAGCGCTGGAAGCTCTTTTGAGTTTATTGAGAGTGTCAAATCTGATTTGTTCCCCGATGAGATTTACGTTTTTACCCCTGAAGGACGAATTGTTGAGTTACCGGCTGGTGCGACCCCTGTCGATTTTGCCTATGCTGTCCATACCGATATCGGTCATGCTTGTGTCGGCGCACGCGTTGATCGCCTGCCTTATCCTCTCTCACAGACGCTCAGCAGCGGGCAAACCGTCGAAATCATCACAGCACCCGGTGCTCGTCCTAATGCAGCATGGCTAAACTTTGTCGTCAGTTCTAAGGCCCGAGCCAAAATCCGCCAGTTGCTGAAAAACCTGAAACGGGATGATTCCATCGGATTAGGGCGACGTCTACTCAATCATGCACTGGGCAACGGTACAAAAGTCATCGATATTCCACAAGAGAATATCGATAAAGAACTGGCAAGGATGAAACTTGCTACATTGGATGATTTACTGGCCGAAATCGGGCTGGGCAATGCCATGAGCGTGGTTGTCGCGCGTAATTTATTATTGGGTGCAGCGGAAAAAACATCAAACGGCAGTGGCAATGCAACGCGTAAGCTGCCTATCAAGGGCGCTGATGGTATTCTGATCACCTTTGCAAAATGTTGTCGTCCAATCCCAGGCGACCCGATTATTTCCCATATCAGTCCGGGGAAAGGCTTAGTGATCCACCACGAATCGTGCCGCAATATTCGTGGATATCAGAAAGAACCAGAAAAATTCATGCCTGTTGAATGGGATAAAGATATCAATAGTGATTTTATTGCTGAAATTAAAGTTGATATGTTTAACCATCAAGGCGCACTGGCAAATCTGACCGCCGCCATCAATGATGCAAACTCCAGCATTCAAAGCATGAATACAGAGGAAAAAGATGGCCGCGTCTATTGTGCTTTCATCAGGCTGACGACCAAAGACCGTATCCAGCTGGCGAATATCATGCGTAAGATACGTGTTATGCCGGACGTGATGCGGGTCAGCCGTAACCGAAATTAAAGGTTATGAATCCTAAACGTTACGCTCGTATTTGCCAAATGATGGCAATGCGCCAACCTGACCTGACAATTTGTCTGGAAGAAGTCCACAAACCCCATAACGTATCTGCTGTCATTCGTACGGCGGATGCAGTTGGCCTCCACCAAATCCATGCCATCTGGCCCAACCAACCATTAAGAACCCAACTCTCCTCCGCGGCGGGTAGTAACAGTTGGGTACAAGTGAAGACACACTCCATAGTTGAACAGGCCATTGCACAATTTAAATCCGATGGCATGCAGATCTTGGCGACTCATCTTTCCGATAAAGCCGTCGATTTCCGCCAAATTGATTACACCAAACCTACCTGCATCATTATGGGGCAGGAAAAGAAAGGTATTTCAAAGCAGGCCATCGCGTTGGCAGATCATGACATCATCATCCCAATGACTGGTATGGTGCAATCGTTGAATGTCTCAGTAGCATCTGCTTTAATCTTGTATGAAGCGCAGCGGCAGCGGCAACTGGCCGGCATGTACCAGCGGGAAAAGAGCATATTATCCGAAGAGGAACAACAAAAACTGCTTTTCGAAGGGGGATATCCCGTTTTGGCAGCCGTTTCTCACCGTAAGGGTCTGGAACAGCCATTGATTGATAAACAAGGGCAAATCATCGCAAGTGAAGTGTGGTGGGCAGCAATGCAGGCAACGACTGCGCCATCGATACCCATTGAATTTCAAGATGCAGCACGACAGCAAGTGAGCGCAGCCAACAAAGCGGCGAATTGAAAGACAACAGGTATACAAGGATATAAATCACACCGACGGAGACATCGCATGAAAGGCCAACTACTTGATGCCATTCCCTTAACCACTCTGTATGGTGTTGGAGCCAGTCAGGTCGCTAAACTCGCCAAATTAGGGTTGGTCAATCTACAGGATTTGCTGCTGCACCTGCCTCTCCGCTATGAAGATCAAACCCGCCTGTATACCATCAATGAGTTGCTGACTGGCATTCACGCGACGGTAACGGGTGAAGTATTGCGTACCAATGTCACTTTTGGACGCCGGCGCATCATGACCTGCCAAATCAGCGATGGAACAGGTGTATTGACCCTGCGTTTTTTCAACTTCTCCGCTGCCATGAAAAACAATCTGGCCGAAGGGAAACACGTCGTTGCCTATGGCGAAATTCGTCCCGGAAATCAGGGGCCAGAGATTATTCATCCTGAATATAAAGTCCAGCAACACGCCAACCGTGTTCAACTGCAAGAGACATTGACTCCCATTTACCCCACAACCGAGGGAGTGCGCCAAACAACGCTGCGTAAGTTGATCGAACAAGCCTTGGAGATATTGGATACCTGTGCTGTTAACGAACTGCTACCTGAAGAATTCAGCCGGAAGATTATTAGCCTGCCCGATGCCCTTCATACATTGCATCGTCCTCCACCGGACATATCCCTGACTGATTTAGATAACGGCAGACATCCGGCCCAGCGCAGATTGATTCTGGAAGAGCTTCTGGCACACCATTTGAGTATGTTGGCAGTCAGAGCCGGAGCACAGCGCTTTCGCGCCCAACCACTCATGGCGGATGACACCTTAAAGCAGCAGCTTCTCAATCAATTACCCTTCTCACCGACAGGGGCGCAAGCGCGTGTTGTTGCAGAAATCGAGCACGATTTGGAAAAGAACGTTCCCATGATGCGTTTAATACAAGGGGATGTCGGATCAGGTAAAACGCTGGTCGCGGCTTTGGCGGCAGTTCGCACCATTGTTCACGGTAAGCAGGTTGCGTTGATGGCGCCAACTGAACTGCTGGCGGAACAGCATGCCAATACCTTCCGCCAATGGCTCGAACCACTCGGTATTCAAATCGGCTGGCTGGCTGGCAAACAAAAAGGCAAGGCTCGTCAGGCACAACAAGAAGCGATTGCGAATGGTCAGGTAAGCATGGTCGTCGGAACCCATGCGATGTTTCAGGAGCAGGTAAAATTTGCAGGACTGGCGCTGGTCATCATTGATGAACAACATCGGTTTGGTGTTCATCAACGCCTTGCTTTATGGGAAAAAGGCCGAGAACAGGGCTTCCATCCCCATCAGTTGATCATGACAGCCACCCCCATTCCACGCACGTTGGCAATGACCGCCTATGCCGATCTGGATACATCCATCATCGACGAATTACCGCCGGGGCGAACACCAGTGACAACCGTCGCCATTCCTGATACCCGCCGGAACGATATTATCCAGCGTATCAAAAATGCCTGTCTGGATGAAGGCCGTCAGGCTTATTGGGTATGTACGTTGATCGAAGATTCTGAGGTGTTGGAAGCGCAAGCAGCACAAGCCACCAGCGAAGAACTGGCTCTTGCGTTGCCGGAACTGAAAATCGGTTTAGTACATGGACGAATGAAGCCCACTGAAAAGCAAAGTATCATGGAGGCTTTCAAACAAGGTGAATTACAATTGCTGGTTGCCACTACAGTTATTGAAGTTGGGGTTGATGTTCCTAATGCCAGCCTGATGATCATTGACAACCCTGAGCGGCTCGGATTGGCTCAGTTGCATCAGCTTCGCGGGCGTGTCGGGCGTGGGGCCATTGCTTCCCACTGCGTCCTGCTCTATAAAACCCCTCTGACCCAAACGGCCAAAATTCGCCTGCAAGTTTTACGGGACAGTAACGACGGTTTTGTAATTGCTCAGAAAGATCTGGAAATTCGCGGGCCGGGTGAATTGCTTGGCACACGCCAAACTGGTAATGCAGAATTCAGGATCGCGGATTTATTGCGGGATCAAAGTATGCTGCCCGAAGCTCAACGCATCGCTCGCTATATCCAGCAGCACTATCCTGAACATGCCAAGGCACTGATTGAGCGGTGGCTACCGGATAGCTCGCAGTACAGCCATGCCTAAATCGACTACGTAATGAGAGGCTTTGAATAGCCTCTCAAGCACGCAATGTAATTTATAGGAGGGAGGAGGATGCCCTTAGCGATAACGATCTAGTCGTTTAGTCAGAGCTTGTGCAAATTGCATTGCACTGCTTTCAGCAAAGGGGAGATTTAACGAAGGTTCGCATAGCTGCATGCCGTTAAAACACATGGACCAAGATGGAGAATTAGAATCCTTTCCAACATTATCTGGCCAAGATTCAGAATCAATATCATGTAATTTCTGCAGAACTTTCCAACCAAAAACATGATATTCATCGACAGACTGAACATTTATAACATCCAAGGAGAACGCCACAATAAGTGGATATGCTGTATTTAAATTACCATCCCAATTCTTGGATATTTCTACATATTATTTAAGTCCTTCACCTAAATATTGGATACCGCTTGTCTCAATATTTTCCACGAAAATAAATTTCAACAACTGCTTTCGAAATGCTCTCTTAGAGAAAACACAAGGAAAATCAACATCACTAAGCCGAGATTAAATATCGCTGAGAACGGCATATCGCCAATCTCCTTTCATTTCATTTCATTGAGTTGTACTTGAGAAATTAATTTTGTAACACTCAGATCCTTATCTAAAATATTCACTTATACCACCTTTCATCAATATAAAAATAGTTTTTATGAGCTACTTCTGAAATCGATCTATGGCTGCCAAAAGCTTGTTTTTTAAAAATCTGAATGTTTTTTCCAAAACCAAATAGTAACTAATGTGATGATTATCTGGACTGCCGAGAATATAACCATTGCAGGCAGTAAACCGAACATATCAGCTAATGCACCACTCGCAATAACTGGGAGAGAGAAACCAATGTAAGCGTAAATAAAAAGGCCTGCGGTTGCTCTGGCTCGATTATCTGGAACTCTTGCAGAGAACTCGAATAAAGCCGCAAGGTAAGTGAAACCATAACTTGATGCACTGGTAATGGATGTTCCTACCAATATTAGTGTTATTGATTGAGTCCATAGGCCAACAAGGAGAATAAGAAAACCGAGCGGAGTTAATAATAATCCTAAAATAAGTGCCTTTGAATTCATCATTCGGCGAGCAATGGGCTGACAGAGAAAGCCGATAAAGATCGCTAAGAAAATGACAAACCCTGCCCAGCCATCCAGACCTTGAGCTTTTAGCTCCAATGGTACTACGGCAATTATCATTCCCGTTGTTGACCATGCCAAAGCCATAGCGATACCAAACCCCCACGTTCCACTAGGAAACACCGGAAATCGGAGGAGCGAAACATGTTGAGGTACATCAATGCGTGGCATCTTGAAACCAATGAGAGCAAGAATAGGCGCCATAGCAAATAGTGCAATAAAGCTAGCGGGCATGAGAGTTGAGCCTTGTAACCCAAGACTTAAACTGGTAGCCAAAGCACCTCCGCCAAAACCTAGCGAGGTGGAAGATGTCACGATCAGGGCAGCACGCCGGATGCTATCAGCTCCCATAATTTCGGTCATATAAGCCATACCAGCAGTTGTTACTAATCCTGTTCCAATACCAAGTAGTACCCGTGCAATAAAAAGGCTTTCCCAGCTAGGAATCAAGACTAAAAGCACTGTCGCTACTGTTGCAAGCAACAAAGCTATCGTAATAGGTAATCGGCGACCAATCCGATCCGATAATCCCCCTAACAAGAGTAATGTCGGCATCAATCCTGCTACATAAGCAGCAAAAGCTATAGTCACGGCGGTTGCCCCTACATCGCTTTTCGCAGCATAAACTCCATATAAAGGTGTTTGAAGGTTAACAGCAAATGTCACCGTAAATAAAGCGAGGGTGAGTAATGCAATAGAAATATTTTTTGACATAGCTGTAACTGTCCTTGGCAGTGATATTTAATTTTCTGTCTATAGGATAAAACTATTTATTATGCATGCAAATCCGCCATCATTTAACTTTATCTCTTAATTCACCTTTTACTTTCTAAAAGATGAAATGATTTTTCGGAGTTGTAGTCGCTCTCCAATATGTTTGCAAACTATAATATTGTTGTATGAAAGTGATCTTTTTTAATTTAAATGCATATAATTAAATAACTTTTCATAATATTGCTCCACTCATTTTTTGTATTCCAGGTTTTTGCTACGATGAAAACGATCGTAAAAAGACATCAACGTGAAATACAAAATAATTCATTTCGATTATTATTTAATTCCAGTGCCTCTGAGTTAAAATGATAACTTAGAAACCCCATGGATAAATCAAAATAGAGTAACAACATCAATTTATTTATGAATAATTTTGTTATTTGGAATAGTATACAAGTGGCGAAAATTGATGTTATCTGCCCATCCCATCATGCTAACTGGCATGAAAAATTATCTGACTCTTGTACAAAAAATCTCTGTAATTGATACATAATAGGTATTATTTAAATACTCATAGACGTCAGTTTTGGTGAAAACAGACAGCGTCTAAGAAGTGGTCATGCCGCTGAAACATCGCATTAATGAATAAAATAGCCCTTAACCTGCTGAAAAATAAGAAAGCTATTAAGGTGGATGTAAAAACCAAACGTCAGAAAGCCGGATGGGATAATGGCTAAAATGCCGCTGAGTATTTCAGCGGCATTTTAGCCAAGATATCAGGCCATATCACAAGCGTGTCAAATTAACCTGCAACAGATGGGAATACCGGTAACAACAGATATAACTTGATAACAGCAGCATTAACGATATCAATAAAGAATGCACCAACCATCGGCACTAAAAGGAATGCCACATGTGATGGTCCAAAACGATCAGTAATCGCCTGCATATTTGCAATAGCTGTTGGTGTTGCGCCCAAGCCAAAACCGCAGTGACCGGCTGACAATATTGCCGCGTCATAATTCTTGCCCATTATACGGTAAGTCACGAAAATCGCGTACAACGCCATCACCACTGACTGCACAGTGAGGATCACCAGCATTGGTAGTGCAAGGGAAGCCAACTGCCATAGTTTCAAGCTCATCAGTGCCATTGCAAGGAACAGTGACAAACTGACGTTACCCAATATAGAAACCGCTCGGTCAAATACCCGATAAAAACCAAGCATAGACAGACCATTGCTGAGGATAACACCAACAAACAGCACACACACGAATGTCGGTAATTCATATGAAGTGCCTTGCAACAGTTTCTCAATAAATTTGCCCGCCAACAAACAGATGGAAATCATGGCAATGGTTTCCAGCATCACCAATGGCGTGATAAGACGACCAGTATAAGGTTTCTCAAATGCAGTTGGGATTTCTGTATCATCTGTACGCAAACCCGGTGTTTTGATGTTTTTCACCAAAAAACGTGCAACCGGGCCACCGATCAAACCACCCAAGACCAAACCGAATGTCGCACATGCCATTGCGACTTCCGTCGCATTCTCAAAGCCGTAACGTTCAGTGAATAATTTACCCCAAGCGGCTCCCGTTCCGTGCCCCCCGGAGAGTGTAATAGAACCCGCCAGCAGACCCATTAATGGGTCAAGGCCAAGCATTTTCGCCAATGCGATGCCTACGGTGTTTTGCACTAATAACAGGCCAACAACCACAAAGACAAAAATTATCAGAAGTTTTCCGCCCGCTTTCAGGCTGGCAAGGTTAGCGTTCAGGCCGATTGTGGCAAAGAACGTCAACATAAGAGGTTCGGTGAGAGATGAATCAAAACTGATTTCCCAACCTACGGTTTGTTTAACCGCCAATAAAACTAAAGCAACCAATAATCCACCGGCGACCGGCTCAGGGATTGTGTATTTCTCAAGAAATGGAACTGTTTTTACGAGTTTTCTTCCTAGTAGCAAAACAAGAGTGGCAGCAACGAGCGTGCCATAAATATCCAGATGATACATTTATGTACCCCATCCATTGTTAATATTATGTAAGTTTAATGTGACGTTATAATCATCCTATAAAAACGCCAAAGAGCAGATAGGGATCGGATTAGAAAGAAAATTATTAATAAATACAAGTTAAAACATTTAAAAATGTGACGGAATTAAGCCGTTTGGGATAAGTAAAACCAAACGCAATCGATTGCCTTAATGTTGTAGATCATTAAAATGCGTTGTTTTGTCCATCTGGAATTTCATAACATGGCCAATCCAGCCCATGGCTCCAATTCACCAGAAGTTTCCGCTAAATCAGATAATGAATTGATTTATCGCCTCGAAGATATCGCCCCAAATTTGCCGCCCACATCGCCGTGATGATGGTCAATGGGTAGTAAAATTTGAATATAAAGGGCAACATTACTCGTGGGTTGGTCAGGCTGATAACCTGAAAGATGCAATGATTCAGGCATGGCAGGCATATTTTAGTTAAATTTCTTCTTTTGATTAAACTTAATTTTTACAGAAATTTCTCTTTTAAGTATATTTAAATCAGGAGGAGAAATGTTTGATGTGATAACTCATCCAGATGCCCTATTGGAATTAAAACAACTACCTGACGAACTGCGAGGTCGCATGTTTCGGTTGATAGAACGACTGAGTGTGGGTGGAAACCAAATAAAAATACCGCACAGTAAAGTTATTGGCGGTGGTTTATTCGAACCACGAGTTGGAGATAAAAATATAGCCAGAAAACGGTTACAGGAGATGAACAAATGAACGATATCAGTTTCGAACAACTGAAAGCAGAAATGTTGGATATTCCAGACGCTATTCAGGCATACAACGATGCTGATAAAGAATTAGCGATAGTTGAAATGCTCTACCAAATGCGCGAGCGCGCTGGATTAACAAAATCAGAATTAGCTAAACGATTGGGTATATCTCCATCCGCGATCACACGACTAGAGGGTAATCCGCTGGGTGCTAGTGTGAAAACATTATCACGTTACGCTAGTGCCTGTGGTGCTAACATAGATATCAGAATGACATTTTAAATTAAGGTGGGACCGCGGTTCCACCCTCTATTCACACAGCCATCGCCACAATATTAACAGCTGCGTTGATATCCCGATGATGCTCAGCACCACAAACACATTTCCACTGACGCATGGATAACGTTAAATCGGCATTAACATGGCCACAAACGCTGCACGTTTTACTGGATGGTGCCCATCTGTCGATTTTCAAAAAAGCAACACCGCGCCACAGTGATTTATATTCTAACTGACGGAAAAATTCACCCAAACTCACGGAAGCTAATGATCTGTTAAGACCGGATTTCCTGCTTGCTCCGTTACGCAAATAAAAAAACACGCATATGGCGTGTTATTGCGCCACTTAAATCACGGGTTCTCACGCCCGGTCATCGATTTTGCGATGAAATATTCAAATTACTCTAACCTAAACGTCAACAAAATTAATCTAAAATAATTGTTAATTTAGTCACAAAAACCATCTTTACTACTAAATAACAATTTAATTTACATTCATAATGCCATCAAACATTTTTTAACAGAGTACGTAAAATGCCATTCATCGCTATGTTTTTGCTATCAGTAATATTATTTTTCTTCTTAACTCTTCTGGTTAATTATTTTGCATTAGGCAAAAGTGTAAAAAAATCAATATGGGTAACATTATTAATAATGTTTGTTTTCGTATTCAGCATTTTTGCTCCTACAGCTATCTTATACTGGATAAAAAATAATTTATAATTAAAAATGCGCGCCTAATTACTATTTTAATTATTGCTGCATTTTCTGCCACTTCTCGATCATTTCTTTTTGTTTTTGTTCAATCATAGGTTTAATTTTATTATCATAAATATCTTTGTCTATCTCAAATTTAATAATTCCCATCCATTGGTCATCGATATCATATGGAACACCAAGAGCATCCCACTCTTTTCCAATAAGATTTTTCATATCGAAAGGATCGGCAAATTTGTCATAAAGGTAATAATCTACCGTACCATGCACGCGATATTTATCACCCAAATCTTTTACTTTGAAAACATCTGTAAATTCTCCACTAATAGTTGCTCCCCCAATAGCCCCAAATGGGTCCCAAAAATCAAATACATACATCCCTTCTTTATGAAAATGCTCCAAAACTTTCAATGAAATATCTTTCATCGATGTTGAGCCGGCATTTTTACCAATTTCACAACCTATTTCGTTATTAAGCATATCGACTATTTTATCCGGATAAGACACATCATAACCCCAGCCAATATCAAAAACGCGTTGATTTAAGTCAAATTGCTTAAGCTCTCTCACATTTTGTCCTGTTGGAAGTCCTTCGTGAGCGTTACCTACGAAACTCGCCACTTCATCACCATATCGAGCTGCAATAGTTCCCATCCAAGTACCGTGACGCAATGCATTGACCTCACTACCCTCTCCATGAATAGGCGTGTGTCCTCCATTAATGGCTGGTTCTAATTGGTACAGACCTCTCCCTATTGTCGAAAACCGCATAGCGTTGGTCGTAATATTTGTTGCCCAAATTCATAAAAACCAATATCTAGAGTAATTGATGGGTGATTTAACGGCCATTCTGCTGAATCTGATTTTTACTCCGGAAAATAGCCGCTAGTGTTGGTTGCCTTCCTCTCGCTCCTCCCGGCGGGAGTTTTTGTATTTTGCGTATCTATTCGCAATATCTGAATTTACTTCCATAAAAATATATTAAATACTGTTTTATCTGCACCAGCTCTTGAGCGTCTGTACTTTTTACGGCATAAAAGAGTTTCTATCAGGAGGAAATATTGAGGTGAGAATCATGAAATGGTTAGGGAAAAGTGTTGTCGCTCTTTTATTGTTGCTCGCTCTGGCAATTATTACCATCTATGTTGTTATCCAGACGCATTGGGGCGCAAAACAATTAAGCCAGTGGTTTAACCGACAAGGGCATTATCAGGTCAATATGGAAAGCATCAGCCATAGTTGGTTGCAACCATCCACCTTAACGTTTAGCCGTGTGGATATTCACGATAAACAAAGCCCTTTCTCACTACAAGCCAATACCATCAATCTCGATTTCAAATGGCGACATCTACTGACACCACAAAATCTCCACCGCCTGACATTGCAACAAGGAACAGTAACGTTAGCTGATAACCAATTACCACTTCCTTTGAAAGCAGATATTTTACAACTGAACCAGATGAATGTTCAGTTGAACAACCCAACCACACCTATTCAGGGAGAGAACATCACTGGCGGAATTACCCCTTGGGCACCTACCGTGGAAAGCCCATTTGGTGATGGGCAATATCAATTCAGTGCCCATGTAATCCGCTTAAATGGCATTCCCGTTGAAAATGTCATGATGCAGGGGAGCTACCAGAATAAGGCTCTGAATATTGATTCTTTTGGCGCGACATTTCTGCAAGGTGCTGTTTCTGGAGATGGCCAACGGTTATCTAATGGCAGCTGGCAGTGGAATAATCTCCTGATCAGCGATATCCGCTGGCAATCACCGATGACATTGAATGCAATCAAGGAAGAAATCAGCCATCTTCCTGCCATTCATGTGAAAGACCTCAATATCACCAATGCCAAGTTACAAGGGCAAAACTGGTCTGTCGATTATCTGAACAGTACCATCAAAAATCTGGGGCTGGTCAATGGCAGTTGGGATGGCGAAGATGGGTTGATTGATTTTAATGTTATGAACATGTCCCTCAATAATGCCCAGCTCAGTGATACTCTTGGGAAATTCCGGTTTTCTGGCGATACTTTTACCATTGCCAATCTGACAACCCACTATCAAAAGGGGTTGTTTAATATCCAAACTAAATGGGATCGCAAAAACCGGTTGCTGACCCTCAAAGATAGCTCAGTAACAGGGCTGTTTTATCATTTGCCATCAGCCTGGATTAACTATTTACAAAACCCGGCACCAGAATGGATTTCCGGGCTGAAACTCAATGACATTAGCATCAACAATACCCTGTTGGTTGATACTAATCCTCATTTTCCATTCCAGCTCACCACCCTTTCAGGCCATGTTGACACTCTGGAGCTTTTGAAAGATGGCAAATGGGGATTGTGGAATGGACAGGCATCGTTTCAGGCCGCAGCGGGGACATTCAATAAAATAGAGATAACCCGTCCTTATCTGCAATTTCACACTACTGATGACAAGATAACCATCGATAAATTAAATGCTTTTACAAGTGAGGGGTTACTGCAAATTACCGGCACAGCGGAACAACGAACGTCCCAAACTCCTTTTAACCTCAATTTCAAAGGAATGAATGCGGATTTGAGCATTTTGCCTCAATGGGGTTGGGTGCCACTCAATATTCAAGGAGAAGGGAATTTCTCACTCGCGATTACTGGTGACCTCTCTGCTGATAATGTTAAAGGCACAATCAATGGTACATTGGTTGCTGAAGATAAATCATCAGACAAAGAGTCACAGTCTGTTGAGCAAGGCCTGATTTCGACAAATCGTTGCACTACAGCAGCCCACTCTCCCGTAGATAACTCGGAAACCGAACATCCAACAACAGAGAGTGAAACCTGCACCAAAATCAGGCTGTAGCAAAACGTTCTGGAGGCATGACAATATAAGTACCGGTGAACACGCTACCGACACCATGTTCACCGCTAACCTCTACTTCCAGTTTTACGCGGGCTTTGTTGCCACGGGCAAGGCGGGCCAAATCGCCACTCATATTATTGAAATCTGCGATTGCACTGGGACGCCCAGTAATGGGCTGCCGATAGCGAATACTGGCATCCACCAAAATAATATCTCCGCCCAGCTGGCGTTCCTGTAGCAATAACCAAATTAGCCCCCATGCTGTTAACGTAGCTTGGGAAAACAAGCTGCCCGCAAAAATAGTATTGTGTGGGTTTTGGTTCCCCGCTTCAGGCATCGTCGTGATAAAACGTTGCCCAGTATATTGCGTGATCCGCAGCCCCATCTTTTCACTCAGAGGAATATGTTTATGCCATGCTTGCTGTAATTCCGCACACCAATCAGGACGATGCAGAATATCATCAAGGCTCATGATAGGTTTTATCATTAGAAAATGGTTAATCGGTGATGTTCTGGCCCCATTGATTAAACCGCGGTTCTCAAAACCCAATTTATCAAAGAAATCGACGGCATCTTCCCGTGCACTGCAAACGACCCGCTTTACCCCTTCTTGTCTGGCAACAGATTCCAACGCCATTGCAATCAGTGTGCCCAGCCCTTTCCGCTGCACATTGGGGTGAACAGCCAAAAAACGGATTGCCCCTTCACTGTCCGCATTAATATATAAGCGCCCGACAGCAAGCGGGTTACCATGTTCATCCACCACCATTTGATGATGAGCGATTGAGTCGTAACCATCTTTCTCTGAACCAATGGGCTGATGAAGCGGTTTACGCAGCATCTCCCAACGAAATTGGTAATAGGTTTCCAACTCTTGTTCTGTTTGAGGTACTCTCAGGTGGTACATAGAAACAACCCCTCTCTTGTGTGTTGTCATGTGTAAGTCAGGGAAACGTATACAGCACACTGCGGATTACTTTACACCTGCAACCAGAAAGTCACGGGTCCGTCATTCGTTAAACTGACTTCCATATTTGCAGCAAATTTCCCCGTTTCTGTTTTTACACCAGTTATACGGCACTGTTCAACAAAATAGCGATAAAGTTCATCTGCTTTTTTAGGTTCAGCACCACCAGAAAAACTTGGCCTCAACCCCTTCTGAGTATCCGCCGCCAATGTAAATTGGGACACAACCAGTAAGCCGCCATTAGCCTGCTGAACACTCAAATTCATTTTTCCCTGCTCATCGCTGAATACCCGATATCCCATCACTTTTTCGCATAAACGTTGTGCTTTTTGTGGGTTGTCATCTTTCTCAACTCCCAATAACACCAGTAATCCCTGTCCAATTTCCCCAATAGTTTCATTTTCAACAACAACTTTTGCCTGTGTCACACGCTGTATTAAAGCGATCATTTTTCTTACCTGTTGTCCTCACCCTATCCGGGCAAGGAGAATAGAGGAAAATATCTTCCGCTGATTGCGGAAAACATTAATTTTTTGCGGGAAGTGAGAAATCATGTGTCTTGAAATAATCAGGAATGTCATTCCTGCCAGCTACATGAATTGCATTGATACCTGATCGTATTGCTGCTTCGACATGCTCTAAAACATCATCAAAAAATATGGCCTGATCTGCCATTACACCTTCCGCCTTAAGTACATGTTTAAAAATGTCAGGTTCCGGTTTACGCATTCCCAGTTCTTGAGATAAGTAAAGGAAATCGGCTGATGCTGCAATCTCAGGATAATGCACAGACAAGTAATCAAAGTGCAGGTGGTTAGTATTTGATAACACAACTACGCGATGCCCTTGTGTGCGTAATTTATTCATGAGTTCAATAATTTCTTGTCTGATACCAATAAAAACCGCATTCCAGCCTTCAGCAAATTGTTCAAAACTAAGTGAAATCTCCATTTCGTCACACACCATTTCTGCAAATTCATTGTCACTGACTTGTCCGCGCTCATGTTTTTCGAAGATATCATTCAATGAAAATTTCGCGGTCAATGTTGCCAGTGGAGTTCCACTCAAATTACTCCAAACAGCCAGAACCCTTTTAAAATCAATATCAATAATCACATTACCCATATCGAAAATATACAGCATAATTCCTCCTGACTGATGTTCATCGTTTGGTACTTTTATCATATTTTTGTGCATAAAAAAGGATAAGAGACAAAAAAACAAACAAGCCGCGCATTTAATGAACAGGTGTTGAATTTGATGAATGGTGATTAGAATTATAACTTTCTGTACTGACAGACAATCAGGAATAGATGAGCAGGGTAAAAAGATAAGAGGTAATATCTAAAAACTCAGGGTGCCGAAGCACCCTAAGCTATTCGTATTCAATCTGTCACACGCAATGTACCAAAAAGTAATTAAACTTCTTTGCTACGACTTGCACGACGACGATCGTTTTCAGTCAAATGACGCTTACGCAGGCGAATTGACTGTGGAGTCACTTCAACCAGTTCGTCGTCGTCAATAAACTCCAGCGCCTGTTCCAGTGTTTTCTTGATATGCGGAGACAGGGTTGTCGCTTCATCCGTTCCTGATGCCCGTACGTTAGTCAGCTTCTTACCGGTCAGACAGTTAACTGTCAGATCGTTAGAACGCGAGTGAATACCGATGATTTGGCCTTCATACACTTCAGTACCATGACCAAGGAACAACTTACCACGTTCTTGCAGACCATACAGCGCGTAAGCAACCGCTTTACCCTGTCCGTTAGAAATCAGTACACCATTCAGACGACGACCAATCTCACCCGGACGGATATCATCATAGTGGCTGAATGTCGCGTACAGCAGACCCGTACCGGAAGTCATAGTCATGAATTCAGTACGGAAACCAATCAGACCACGGCTTGGGATAACGTAATCAAGACGAACACGGCCTTTACCATCTGGCAGCATGTCACGCATTTCACCTTTACGCTCACCTAGCCCCTGCATCACATCACCCTGATGCTGCTCTTCGATATCCAGAGTTACCTGCTCGAAAGGTTCCTGCTTACGGCCATCAATTTCACGGAAAATAACTTTTGGACGAGAAACGCCCAGCTCAAATCCTTCACGACGCATGTTCTCAATCAGAACAGACAGGTGCAATTCACCACGACCTGATACACGGAATGCATCTGGGTCTTCAGTTTCTTCAACACGCAATGCAACGTTGTGAACCAACTCTTTTTTCAGACGATCCAGAATCTGACGAGAAGTGACATACTTACCTTCACGACCACAAAACGGGGAAGTATTTACGCAGAAATACATGCTCACGGTAGGCTCATCAACCGCCAGTGCCGGCAACGCTTCAACCGCATTGAATTCACACAGGGTATCGGAGATGTTCAGATCGCCCAGACCAGTGATCGCAATGATATCGCCCGCTTCAGCTTGTTCAGATTCAATACGATCCAGACCCAGATGGCTGAAAACCTTACCAACTTTACCGTTACGTGTTTTACCTTCACTGTCGATAAGAGTGATGTTCTGGTTTGGTTTTACTTTACCGCGCTTGATGCGGCCAATACCGATAACACCAACATAGTTGTTGTAATCCAGCTGAGAAATTTGCATCTGGAATGGGCCATCAAGGTCAACCTTAGGTGGCTCAACATGTTCAATGATTGCCTGATACAACGGAGTCATATCTTCAGCCATATCAGTATGGTCATTACCTGCAATACCCATCAGCGCTGAAGCATAGATGATTGGGAAATCCAGTTGCTCATCAGTTGCACCAAGGTTTACGAACAGGTCGAATACCTGATCAACAACCCAATCCGGGCGGGCACCAGGACGGTCAACCTTGTTGATAACCACGATAGGTTTCAGACCGTGGGCAAACGCTTTCTGGGTAACGAAACGAGTCTGTGGCATTGGGCCATCCATCGCATCAACCAGCAGCAGCACACTGTCTACCATCGACATAACACGCTCAACCTCACCACCAAAATCGGCGTGGCCCGGGGTGTCTACGATATTGATACGATAATCATTCCATTTTATGGCGGTGTTTTTCGCAAGAATGGTGATACCACGTTCTTTTTCTAGATCATTAGAATCCATCACACGCTCAGTTGTTGCAGCGCGCTCACCGAAAGTACCGGACTGTTGCAGGAGTTTATCAACCAGCGTGGTTTTGCCATGGTCGACGTGAGCGATGATGGCGATATTTCTTAAGTTATTAATTGACAAGTATTTTTACCGTTTTAGCTATTTGATGGATTATTAGATGGATACAACATGGCAGAATACTGCCACATTCGTCTAACACAAATATGCTGCTATTTTACACGTTATGACAACATAGTGAAATAAATGTGAGATGTATCACCTTAGATAAGTTGGCTGTGCCCTTCTTTAGCACTCTACAAGCCTTGTTAGTGACACAAGCTTTCTCAACCACATGGTCATCCATATGGGATTTTTTCCCTTATTATTGTACTGTAATTTGACCTGCAATCGATGAATTATCTTAATAAAGATAAACTTGTTAGTTAAGCCTGCTTAATAAAAAGAAAAAATATAAACCCTCTGATTACTGATAATATCCGAGCTGTTTTTTAGTTTTGTACTATCTTAGTTTTTATCTATCTTGATAACTAATTAAAACCAATCCAATAAATTAAATACGTCCGGAATAAATACACGATAAAGTGACAGGAGCTTTCATAGAGTGTGAATATTTTTATTATAGGAAATCTAACTATTAGCCGTGTGGCAGAATAACTTTTTGTTATCAGCCGATAACTATTTTTCATAATAAAAAAAACAACACATTCTAATATGTGAAATTAGGGAAGTCTCATTTTCTTGATAAACATCAAAGAAAAAACAGTCAACGAATAAAATATCTTGAGGTACTTTTATATGCCATCATATTTAAGTAAGATTATTGTTTCTTTCATTGCTATTTATACATTACTGATTCCGTCTACAATAACAACCGCCCTTGCAGAGGGTAATTTAACGGATAATGATATCTATTCACAAAAAATAAACACGAAAAATAATATAGATATTCCAGTAAGTGAGTCAAGTAATAAATTATTAATTTCGAACACGCATAAAGAAGCCAATATAGAAAAAAACAGTGACACCTCAAATTCTGACACACCAAATTTTATCGCGAGAAATATTCACGCAGTCAGCAATATTCTTTCTTCGTCCCCTAAAGAGTTAACCGAACACGCCAAATCCTATGCGTTGAGCAAACTTAACAACACCGTTACCTCCGAAGTAAAAAAATGGTTATCGCAATTTGGTACGACCAGAATTAACTTTGGGCTGGATAAAAAAGGGACTTTAGAGAATACCTCTCTCGATCTGTTGCTCCCTATTTACGACAATAAAGCCGATTGGTTATTCTTTTCCCAATTTGGCTACCGTAACAAAGACAGCAGGAATACCGTTAACGTAGGTTTGGGTGGCCGTTATTTTTACCAAAACTGGATGTATGGCCTGAATACCTTTTATGACCATGATCTGACAGGTAAAAACCAACGCTTGGGGATGGGAGGCGAAATCTGGGGAGACTATATTAAGCTCTCCGCCAATGCGTATTACGGCTTAAGTGATTGGAAAAAATCCCAACATTTGCGCGATTATCATGAACGTCCTGCCAATGGTTATGATATTAATGGCGAATTTTTCCTGCCGGCTTATCCCAATCTGGGTGCCAAACTAGCCTATGAGCAATATTTCGGTGATAACGTTACTTTATTCAACCGTGATACCAAACAGAAAAATCCCAGCCTGGCGACGTTAGGACTGAATTATACCCCCATCCCGCTCTTTACACTGGGGGTTGATTATAAACAGGGGGAAAGCGGACATACTGAAACCCAATTCCTGGCGAATTTAAATTATAAACTGGGTGTTCCACTTCATGTGCAGTTATCGCCAGACAGTGTGGCTTCCATGCGAACATTGGCGGGCAGCCGCTATGATTTGGTGGAAAGAAATAACCAAATCATCCTTGATCACCAAAAGCGCTCCACTTTACAACTTTCTTTGCCGGAAGTGATGACGGGATACAGCCATGAAGAACAGGTTGTTACCGTGACTAACAATCCCAGCGATAAAGTGGATTGGCTGCAACAAAATAACGACTTTATCAAAAATGGCGGCAAAATCTCACTGAATGCCGGCAATAAAATGACCATCACCTTTCCTGAATACCAGTTGAATACAGGGGGAGTCAATACTTATCCGCTGAATTTTACCGTATCAGAAAGTAGCAATTTGCAACAGACTCATCATGCCACCATACAAGTGATTGTCAGGCCATTTTTAATAAAAGAAAAAGAAGTTCAACCTGACGGAGGCGTCATTGCTGACGGTAAAACTCCCTATATTTTCACCCCCGTCATGACTTACGACACAGTTAATCATATCCCGTTGCCGAAGGATGTTCCGTTAAACCATATTAAATGGACAACTGAACCGCCGGTTGGTGAAGAATCAGGGCTGAGTTGGGGTAAACCGGAACCAACCTCGACAACCAACGAAAAAGGGCAATTACAAGCCGCATTAGTGAGTAGTAAACCGCAGAAAGAGGTGAACGTATTCCTGCAAATGGATGGCATGGCGAAAACCCAAGTCGGCACAGTGAGTTTTGATGATGATCCTGCGGGGTATCATATTAAGGGTGAGCTGACGGTGAATAAAAAAAGCCCTCTGATAGCCAATGGTCATGACGACTATACCTTCACCGGCACTGTCTTTGATGCACAGAATAACCCTGTGAAGAAGACGAAAATTTCTCAGGTGAAATGGTTTATTAAACAAAACGGCACAGATGAGAGCCAGAACCAAAATCTTATTTTTAAACCTCTGGGTGATACAACAAATGAATCAGGAGAATTAACGGCAACGCTAGCCAGCCATAAAGAGATAAAAGATTTACAAGTTGCACTTTCCATTAAAGGTGACGCGCCCACCATTGAAGCCCCCCATCCCGTTTCCTTTATTGCGGATATTGCCGGTTACCGTGTTCAGGATATCACCGTCACCCCAACCGGGACATTAACGGCTGACGGTCGCAGCCAATTCCATTACACGGCCACAATTGTGAATATCAATGATAACCATCGGGCCGTGACCGATGCAGAAATCAAAAATGTGGCATGGAGTACTAATCAGAAAGAGGATAACGGCCTGATTCTGGTGCCTATCAAAGAAGGAGATATCTTCAAAACAGATGATAGCGGACAATTAAAAGCAACGTTGGCAAGCAAAACGTTTATCGGTGATGTCCGGGTTTCACTCACTATTGAAAAGCAACCTCCCTTTAATGCAGAACAGGTTTCCTTTATTGCAGATCCCTCAAAGTACAAGATAAAAGAGCTTATTGTCGATCCACAAAAGCCCATAACTGCTAATGGACTCAGTCCATTTACCTATACCGCAGTGGTTTTGGATGGTAATGGCAATGTGTTAAAGAATAAAGAAATTAACCAAGTAAAATGGAAAATCACACTCAATGGTCGGGATGTGAGTGACGATAAGCAGCTGGTTTTTCACCCCCAAACCGGAACCGTCAAAACAGATAAAGATGGAAAACTAACGGCACAGTTAGCGAGTCACGAACCCAGAGAAAAGTTACTGGTTTCGCTCTCCATTGAAAACCACAAGGATGTTGATGCAAACCAGCTGGTTTCCTTCATTATAGATTCCTCAACGATCCGTATTAAAGGAGGAAAGCTGGATATGGAGCCTGGCAGTCCTTTACCCGCCAATGGTGAAGCTTCCTATACCTTTACAGCAACTGTCATCGATAGTATTGATAACAAGCCTCTTGGGAAACAGGACATTAAAAATGTGAAGTGGCACATCATGCAAAATGAGACGAAAGATGTCACGGATAATCATAAATTTACTTTTAGTGCACTGGATGGCGAAGTAACAACAAAAGACGATGGAACATTACAAGCAACATTAAAAAGTACAGAGGCCTTGGATGGACTCACGGTACAACTTTCATTTGACAATCAAATTAAGGCCAAATCACCTGCCTTTGCCTTTATTCCGGATCCCAAAACTTATAAAGTTCAACTGGATCGTAATAATCCAGTTAATCTCAGTAAAAACAAAGCATTAATAAATGATATTTACACCTACACAGTCACAGTTACAGGAGAGAATAGCAAACCAATACCAGCGCAAAATGTAACATGGGAGTTTGAGCCAAAAACAGGGCCAGCCGTTAAGTTCATTTCAGTTGAAAAAACGACGAATAACCAAGGGAAGGCCACTGCAACGTTAACAAGTGCAGATAAAGCTACAGGAATTAGAGTCTCAGCAACAGTTGATGGACATAAAGTTTCAGACCCAGAAGGGGTAAATTTTGATTGGCCAACGATTGATGTACGGGTTTTAGGGAAAAACATAATTGCTGGAAGTAGTGGTGGATATAAAGTGTCTGCAACGGTTTATCGTGATGAGAATAAGACTATCCTTTATAAAGGACCAAATGACAATAAAGGAACAGATATTAAATTTGCTTGGTTACCCGCACCTGAAGGGACGACATTGGATACCCCATCTGGAGGAGCATTAACTATTGGTTTAGACGGCACCCTACAAAATACATTGACGGGGGGATTGCTTGATAATGGATCCCCTGTACAAAATGTAAATGTTTGCCTCCAGGTTATTGAACCACAAACTGAGCCAAAAGCATGTACTCCTGAGATAAATTTTTATCTGGATGTAGGGATTGAAGAAATTATCGTATCAACACTTCCCACTGGCAAAAAGGTATTAGATGGAAATAGTCAGGATTACTATATCTATACAGCTAAGATAATTAATAAAAAAACCGGAAAGCCACTCCCTGACGGTTACTCTTTCCAAAATGATATTTGGAGTTCTGATCCTGCGGCAGACACTAGCCAAGAGAATGGTATTCCAGAAATGAAGTTTACACGAATGGATACTACAGTAACGAAAGGGGAGCTTATTGCCCATTTATCTAGTAGCGTAGGTGTCGGGGATGTTAAGAATGATCAGGTAACGGATGGGGTGAAAGTTACACTAACAATACCGCCTGTGAAAGGGCAGCCACCTGAGACGAAATCAGCAGATATTGTTGCCTTCAGTCCAATGCCACACGAAGCGGGGCTTGAAGTGAGCAGTACAATTAGTGTAAATAACAAAACAATGAAAAAAGTATTTAAGGAGCAAAACAGACCTTATAACTCGTTTAGGGGTCTACAAGGACGTTTAGTTAAATTACCATCAGAAGATCCGATCCTTCAGAATGGAGATATACTCGATCCTCCTCCTCAGGTAATAAAGGGATACGTTAATATAGATAATACAACGGGAGTAATAAATTTATCTGCTATTGGGACGGCTGCTATAAACGTATCTGTTAAGAATCCGAAGAATAAAGTTCGGCATCTTTATACGTATCAATTTAATAATAAAAGATTTTTCTCACATACTAGCGATCCTGTGGTTTATATGCCGAACGACCCTGGTTCATGCACTGAGGCTAATCCGCTGGTGCAAGATGCAACAGTCAATGATGTGTTTGACCCTGCAGGAGGTGGAATTCCTCTAGTGGTGGAGTTTCCTAAACCTTACTTTTGGGGAATATTGAGCTTTCTTAATACTGGAGTACCTGCTCCGAATATGGCAGATATTCGTGGAGGAAATGCATCATTACATCAAAACGTGTTTGTATTTGATCTCGCTACCGACACAATGGTCTCTGGCGACTCAGTAGCTGGTTATTTATTCTGTGCATTGTCTCTTCTTCCCTGAGAGCTAAACTTTGAGTTATTGCACCTCTCCGCCTTCTTGTCGGGCGGAGAGTCTTATCTGTTAACTGACTATTTGCTCTTTTTATAAGCCTGATATAAATTTCAGTCAGAATAACAAACTAACCAGTTTTATTTATTTTTATATTACTATCATCATGAGTGATAACTTTTTTTCATTATGCAAAATTTAGCAACCAGAGTAAATTACCATAAATAAGAACTTTCCAACTGGTTACATTAATGTTTTTATTTATGGGGCCATAAAATGAATAAGACAATTTTCAATAAAGAGAAATATAATATCGTTCCAGATATACCTGGTGGAGCAAATGTGATTTTAGGACAATATTGTTATCTAACAATAAATATTTCAGGTAATGCATCTGATATGAGTGACATTACTACAGTAACTATATCAAGTACAACAAATGGCATAATAGCATCGCCTCTATCTAGCTGGCTTTCTAATCCTGTTATTAATAATTCCATGACCTTTTTATTACAAGTTCCGGAAAGTCTATCTGATGGAACAAAGGTTATTATTAATATAAATTTGATGGGGAATAAAACTAACAAGACTCCATTACAAACTCTACAAGTTAATTATGTTGCCAAGAAATTAAATAAACAAACAGTTATTGACCTAACAGAAACGAAATATTTTCTGGATGTTCCCGCAGATGATAATGCGATGGGAACAGGTCAGATTTATTCTGTATTTTCTGGTACTATTACTGCAGATGATGGGAAAAAAACACCATTAAAGCATACTCAGATTTTAATTTCCAGTATGGTTTTAGGTCAGCTATATTCAAATACTCCTTCTGTAAAAATAGCTACAAATGAAACTAATCCAACTCACCTCATGCCTCAGAAATTACCTCAGGAGTATGACAATATTGAATTTGTTGCTGTAAAAAGTGATGAGAACGGAAAGATATCATTTCGTGTATATGCGGTAAAAGATACTCCTGTCAGGGTTGATTTTACGATTCAAATATTGAGAGTAACTTACGCACGATTTGTGGCATCTCTATATGTTTTTAACGATAGATCAGCTCCTTTTTTTGGTATCTCTAGTCCGTTTATACTTGGATTACAACCGGGTAGTATACTAAAACAGACTCCTGGACAATCGGAATTTCAGGTTAAAATTTTTAAATATTCTTCTTATCAGAATACAGATAGTATTGTTTTTTATCTCATGTCGCTTGTGAATAACCATGTAATAAGATTAGAGCCTGTATTTAAGGTTGATGATATAACTACGTTGTCTACATACCGCTTTAAATTTCCATATAATAAATTAAAAGTCAATGAGCTGATGGTATTGTATTATATGGTAATACCTCAGGAAGGGCCACCTATTTACTCTACAGGAATAGAAGTAAAATATGTAGGAGGAGGCGATGCATCTCCTGATGATAATATAGAAAGACCTTATGACAAATTAACAGTCTACTCTAGTTATGTGACTCAAGATACCCTTGATCCGACAAGTTATGATGATGGAGTTTCTGAATACGGGGCTGTTACTTTAGATACGATAGAACAGCAGAAAATAAAAAATGATACATTACCGCCAGATCAGCAGGTAAAAACGGATACTATTCCTGGTTTATATGTGGTCATAAAAGGAACTACTGATAGAAATGATAAAACGTTGCCACAAATGGGGGCAAAAGGTGGGATATCAATGTACTTAACATCCCTGAATCGCCAGAATAAATGTAATTATAAATTTGATTTATCCAATCCCGCTAATCTTAAAAATAATATTTATCAGATTGTTCCTATACGCTATTGTTCCTTGAATAGAGCGCAAGGGTACCACAGTGGTGCAGAAGGAACCCTGTATTTCGAATATTATGTAGAAGATGATAATGGAACGCGCACTTATAGCAAAGTTTGGCAAGTTGATCTTAATACTGTACAAGTAGGACAAGATCCAGGTTATTTACGGGGATGTTCAGCCAACTTCAATTGTTAATTGAATAAGGGATAATAATTTTTTAATTAATGAAATGGAGAATAATATGAATATAGCAGATGCACAGCATAATTTATGCAATAATGGGGAGCTTTGTGTATCCATAAAATCAGGTTCAGATGTTATTATTGGACAAATTTGTTATTTAAAAGTAACACTCTCGGCTGATCAATCTGTACTGAAAAAAATAAGTCATCTTTTAATAAAAGATGGTACTAACTCCATTCAAACAAGTAATATTGATGATTGGAGAATAAATTCTGATAAAACCTGTGGCTATGCAACATTTCAATTGCAAATTAATCATGATTTGATTGCAGATGCGACAGTTAATTATACTGTTCATGCTGTTTCTATTTCAGGTGATGACGTACAAGAAATTACAACAAAACAAGTTAGCTATACAGCAAAAAAAATGGGAAAGACAATTTTAAAAAATGATAAATATACAATCGTTCCAGATATACCTGACGGATCGAATGTTATTTCAGGGCAATATTGTTTTTTAACAATAACGGTATCAGGTAATGCATCTGATATAGCAAACATTTCTAATGTAACTATATCGCCTACAACAACTAACTTAAAGGCATCGCCTATATCTAACCGGATTACTAATCTTGTTACCAGTAAAGATATGGTCTTTTTATTACAAGTTGACAATGGTCTAGCTGATGAAGAAAAAGTTATTTTTACTATAAATTTGATGGGGACTGACGTGAGTAAACCTCCATTACAAACTTTACCAGTTAATTATATTGTCAAGAAATTAAATGAACAAACTACTATTCACCTAACAGCATCACCCGAATTTCTGAATGTTCCGGCAGATGATAATGCGATAGGAACAGGTCAGATTTATTCTGTATTTTCTGGTGCTATTACTGCAGATGATGGGAAAAATACACCATTAAAGCATACTCAGATTTTAATTTCCAGTATGGTTTTAGGTCAGCTATATTCAAATACTCCTTCTGTAAAAATAACTACAAATGAAACTAATCCAACTCACCTCATGCCTCAGAAATTACCTCAAAAGTATGACAATATTGAATTTGTTGCTGTAAAAAGTGATGAGAACGGAAAGATATCATTTCGTGTATATGCGGTAAAAGACACTCCTGTCAGGGTTGATTTTACGATTCAAATATTGAGAGTAACTTACGCACGATTTGTGGCATCTCTATATGTTTTTAACGATAAACCAGCTCCTGTTTTTGGTATCTCTAGTCCGTTTATACTTGGATTACAGCCGGGTGGTACACTAAAACAGACTCCTGGAGAATCGGAATTTCAGGTTAAAGTTTTTAAATATTCTTCTTATCAGGATACAGATAGTATTGTTTTTTATCTAATGTCGCTTGTGAATAACCATGTAATAAGATTAGAGCCTGTATTTAAGCTTAATGATATAACTACGTTGTCTACATACCGCTTTAAATTTCCATATAATAAATTAAAAATCAATGAGATGATGGCATTGTATTATATGATAATACCTCAGGAAGGGCCATCGGTTTACTCTACAGGAATAGAAGTACAATATATAGGAGGAGGCGATGCATCTCCTGATGATAATATAGAAAGACCTTATGACAAATTAACAGTCTACTCTAGTTATGTGACTCAAGATACCCTTGATCCGACAAGTTATGATGATGGAGTTTCTGAATACGGGGCTGTTACTTTAGATACGATAGAACAGCAGAAAATAAAAAATGATACATTACCGCCAGATCAGCAGGTAAAAACGGATACTATTCCTGGTTTATATGTGGTCATAAAAGGAACTACTGATAGAAATGATAAAACGTTGCCACAAATGGGGGCAAAAGGTGGGATATCAATGTACTTAACATCCCTGAATCGCCAGAATAAATGTAATTATAAATTTGATTTATCCAATCCCGCTAATCTTAAAAATAATATTTATCAGATTGTTCCTATACGCTATTGTTCCTTGAATAGAGCGCAAGGGTACCACAGTGGTGCAGAAGGAACCCTGTATTTCGAATATTATGTAGAAGATGATAATGGAACGCGCACTTATAGCAAAGTTTGGCAAGTTGATCTTAATACTGTACAAGTAGGACAAGATCCAG
>NZ_CAWQTY010000232.1:0-10368 GCF_963897815.1 Xenorhabdus sp. Sc-CR9 | reverse complement strand
AGGCATTTGGTTGAAAATGCCTTTCTCCATTTGAAGCGCTGGCGTGGTATAGCGACCCGTTATGCCAAAAATAGTGCATCGTTTCTTGCCGCAGTCCAAATCCGCTGCCTCGCTCTTTGGTTGAGAATCTCATGACGACACTATCTAGGCTTTAATCCATTTGATGCGGGATTAATTTTTGCACCTGCCAGTATGGTTGACACTTTTCTGTCTAAAACTACAGTTTGAAAGAAGACAGGTATATGTTGTCAGCGAGGTAGTGGAAGAAAGAACCGGATGCCGGGAATAAAAGCGACGCAACATCCGGTCAATAACCACTAATAGCACTCAAACTCAGTCATTCCACAATTGTTTATAAATGGCGACCATCTCAGCGATGGTGGGAACTTTCGGGTTATTGCCTGGTGAACCGGATGCTTCCGCTTGTTTTGCCATTTTTTCTACAACCGCAAGAAAGTGTTTTTTATCCACGCCAAATTGCGCGGGTGTCGGCACGGAAAGCGCTACATTTAAGTCATCCAATGTGGTCAGTAGTTTTTCACAGGCGGTGTCATCATTATCTGTTAATTTTGCAAAAGTCAGCGCACGCGCGCATTCGGCATAGCGTGTTTTAGCAGACTCTAAAGAGAAACGGGTGACAGCGGGAAGTAACATGGCATTAGATAATCCATGTGGAACGTGGAAGAACGCCCCGACAGGACGGCTCATGCCATGCACCAGTGCAACAGATGCGTTGGAAAATGCAATACCCGCAAGGGTTGAACCGAGCATCATCGCTTCACGGGCTGCCTTATTACTGCCATCGTGGTATACCTTGCGCAAATTGGGACCGATAAGCTTCATGGCGGCAATGGCTTGGCTGTCTGAGTAGGGATTGGCTTTTCGGCTGACATAAGCTTCAATGGCGTGAGTCATCGCATCAATGCCCGTGTCTGCCGTCGTCCGGGCCGGAACACTGAGCGTCAGTTCATAGTCAATGATAGCGGCAACCGGCATGAATCCTGCGCCAGCGCAAAGCAGTTTTTCGTCCGTTTTTTCATCGGTAATAATGGTGAAGCGAGTGCATTCTGACCCCGTTCCCGCAGTAGTCGGAATGGCAATGATCGGAAGCCCCTGTTCATTAACTTGACGAGGGAAACGGTAATCGTTGATTATGCCCCCCAATTTACCCATTACCGCAATTGCTTTTGCACTGTCAATCGGGCTGCCGCCCCCGAGTGCAATAACAGCATCAAATAAACCGCATTTTACCTTTTCAATTCCGGCTTGAATCGAGACCGCAGTGGGTTCAGGTACTGTGTCAGCATAAACTTCGCTTTCAATGCCCAGATCTTGCAAGATAGATTGTAATTTGTCCAGATAACCTAATTGAATCATCATATTGTCTGTCACGATCAGCGGTTTTTTACTGCCAATATTTTTTAGAATTTGTGGCAGACGGGCGATAGATCCACCACCTACTTCCATAATACGGGGCAACACGATAGTAGACATATGTAGCTCCTTAGTTAAATGAAATGTGCGTTTATCAGAACGAACCGAATAATGAACCGAGAATAATAACTTGCAGTAAGCATTTCTTGGTTTGAGTTCTTTTCAATCATTTCGTTTAAAAGTAAATCTTATTTTGTTTTGTTATTGAACAAAAGTGCCAGAAAATCGATATACTGTATAAAAATACAGTATTCAGGGATCATATAAGGAATAAAAAATAGTATCATCGCATGTAGATGAACTATTTATGACTATGACTGAACCACCCAAGTCATTAACTTACATGCCATACTGATAATTCTTGCTTGCGTCACCAATATCTTCACGAACTTGATTCAACGCTTTAGCATAAGATTTAAGTAGTTTCAGCGTATAGTTGGCACGACCCTCAAATGCTGCATCACTACAGATCAACTCTTTTTAAATTCTCGCATTGAAATATCTTATTTTAAAGATAGTTAAAAAAACTCTCCCTGATATAAGTCAGGGAGAGCCAGGCCTAAGAAGAGAAAAAATGATTAGAATTTAACGTTAAACCGAGCCCAATAAGTACGACCTGGTTCGTTTACTTGGGTATCAGCGGGATAACCAAAACCCTGACTTCCCGCTAAGTTCAGGTGTTCGCTGTATATTTTATTAAAAATATTATCAATACCCGCGCTGATTTGAATATCCTTGGTTACCTTATAGGCCGCATTTGCAGACAGAATAGCGAATCCTTTACTGCTGTCAAAATCCTTGCCTACCACGTTGCCTTCATTGATTGCCACTCGATGTTGGCTGTTAACCAGACGCAACAATCCGCTGCTAGTCCAGTCACCATAATCCCAAGTCAGGCCGAATCGTGCTTCTAAAGGAGGAGTCTGCGGTAATGGGCGGCTATTAGTGGTATTTTGCGCCCAGGAATAAGCCAGACTTGCATCTGTTTTCCAATGATCGTTCAGCTTATAAGCAATCCCCATTTCGCCGCCCATGATAGTAGCATCAATATTATGAGCAGGAATATTCTGTGTAGGAACATGACTATAGCGGAACAGGATAAAGTCATTGACCTTACCTACATAAGCCGATACCCAACCTTTCAGGTGTTGGTCGTCATATTGTGCCCCAATATCCAACTGAGTGGTTTTCTCAGATTTGATGTCAGTCACAGCATTTTTACCTGCTTTACCCGAAAACATTTCCCAATAATCAGGGAAACGTTCGGTATAACCAAGACCAGCATAGAACATCATAGGGACATCTTTCAGGTTATGTTCAAACCGGATAAAACCCGCAGGCAGGGTGTCTTTGCGTTCTTGCTGAGTTTCATATTTATATACTGTCGCACGATCCAAACGCGCACCGCCGATGACTTTACTTTGTTCAGTCGCATCCCAAGTTAACTCACCGAAAATACCATAATCACGGAAACGGGCATTTTTCTTCCAGCCATTTCGTTTAGATTTATCCATACTATGATCTGTATTGTTTCGATGGATATTAGTTTGCATATCTACACCGCTTTGCAACTTAAAATCTTCCCAAATCCATGTCCCCATCATGCGGCCGCCCATCGTCAGACGATCTGGCTCTGAAACCATTTTGTTTTTCGACTTGCGCATGGAATAGTTATCCATCATGTGGTCGGCGTAGTTGTAATAAAAATTGGTTTCAAATTTGTCAAATACCTCACTGATATTGGACTTCTCAAAACGCACACCAAAACTTTCACGCTTAAACTTGGAACCATCCATGCCACGAGTGGCATAACGTGCTTTACCATCACCTTGCCCGGCACTTAACTCCAGTAAAGTATCTGTATCAGGTGTCCAGCCTAACGCAATATCAGCATTCCATTTATCCCAACGAGAGGGAACACGATTACCATCACCATCTTTATAATCATTAGAACGGGATTTATTACCGATCAGACGGATATAACCCAATTCATTACCAAGACTTATATCTGCATTACCGTCCCAACGTCCATTAGAACCGACCACTGTACTGACATTTCCCTGAGCACCAAGCTTTTCGAACTGGGGGCGAGTACGTTCAAAACGGATGGTTCCTGCTGAGTTACCAGCTCCCCAAAGTACGGTTTGTGGGCCTTTAACCAAACTCAGGACATCATAACTTTCAGGTGAAATATAAGAACTGGGTGCATCCATGCGTCCACCGCAAGCTCCCAGTATTTCACCGTCATCAATCAGCATTCGTAAACGGGAACCAAACATGCCACGGAATACAGGATCGCCATTAGTACCGCCATTACGAATTTGGGAAAATCCGGGAATGGTTTTCAGGTAATCAGAACCATCACTGGCAGGTATTGGCTGACGGGGAGTTTTTAGCGAAGAGGCCACATTAAGTGGTGAAATAGCAGGTGCAGCCACGGTTATCACGTCATTATTGATAGCCTGTGTTTCTTTTGTCTCTTTAGTGTGTTCCACATTAGCAGCCCAACCAGTGGTTGGTATAGCAAGTGCAATAGCCAAAGCGGCTGTCAGAGGAGATAAGCGGAACAATTGTGTAGTAGACATAAAAAGAATATTCCTTAATTAACAACAAATTCTGTTTCTGTAATTTGTCTGAAACAATAACTAATTGTCTTACAAGCAAAGTAAGGCAAGAAAAATAAAATGCGTTATTCTAGGTAAACGATTAATTAAGGGGTGGGGCGCGAGGTTGAGATTCGCCGTAAAACAGCCGAATTATTGGACCCAAGAAACGTGGTGTTGGTGGGGCGCGGGAAATAGTCAGTGTCAGCAATATAAAAGGAACAAAACTCCCTGCCAATAATGGCAGGTTAATCAGAAGCTGGCAGTAACCACAGGCAATATCATCCATCAATCCCATATGAACATGATCAACACCATGGTGATTCATGGAATGTGATGACGAAGATGTTTGATGATGGTTGTTGTTGCTATGTTGCATGTCAGGTATAGACATGCAGTGGTTTATCTCGCTTTTTGTTCCATCACGGTCACACTCCAGACTTTTTGATACCACTGGTGCAATGAACAACATCAAAATCGCCAGTAGGGCGATAATAGCTGGAGTTCGATGTTGTGACAGACGAAAAAGCGCTAACAAGCTAATGATCCAGATCAATTTCCACAGTAATTAATCTTACTGTATTTCAGGTGAGATTGTTAAACCATTTTTGGAAAGCGGTGTGTTAGTGTGATCTGGCTGATAAAGGGGGGACTTATGTTTCAAAATCTCCATGTGAAGGCTAATCGCGGAACGAGTCATTCCCAGTAAATTTTCTGTTGCGGAAAAACAGCCATACTCTGCGACGGCCTTAATATCCGTAATAGTTTCAATTAGAAAACAGTTGCTTGACTAAAGTTGGTTAGTTTCATTTACGTAAGTAAACTCATAACTAGTGATTCGATAATTGAGATTTAACTTGAATGCAGTTTCATTGCAAACTCTTTGTTACAACCTTGTGCGAGGAATTAAAAAATGTCAGAGAGAAATTCTTTTCAATCATTGAATTTTAAAGCGCATTGGATGCCATTCAGTGCTAATCGTCATTTTCAAAAAGATCCACGTATCATTGTCTCCGCTGAAGGAAACTGGCTGGTTGATGATCAAGGTCGGCGCATTTATGACAGCCTGTCCAGCCTATGGACGTGCGGAGCAGGGCATTCACGTACCGAAATTAATCAGGCGATTTCCAAGCAATTGGGTACATTGGACTATTCCCCGGGTTTTCAATATGCACATCCGTTGTCATTTAAACTGGCAGATAAAATTGCCAGCCTGATGCCTGATGATTTAAATCACGTATTTTTTACCAACTCTGGTTCAGAAGCTGCCGATACTGCGGTGAAAATAGCCCGCGCTTATTGGCGCATTCAAGGACAACCCGCAAAAACTAAATTTATTGGTCGCGTCAATGGCTATCATGGTGTCAATATCGCCGGAACCAGTCTTGGTGGTATTGGCGGTAATCGTAAAATGTTTGGTCAGTTTATGGATGTGGATCATCTGTCACATACATTACAACCCAATATGGCCTTTACTAAAGGTATACCGGCTACTGGTGGTCGTGAGCTTGCCGACGAGTTGCTAAAACTGATTGAATTGCATGATGCCAGTAACATTGCCGCAGTTATCGTTGAACCCGTTGCGGGTTCTGCCGGTGCGATTGTCCCGCCACAAGGCTATTTGCAGCGCCTGCGGGAAATATGTACACAACACAATATATTACTGATTTTTGATGAAGTGATTACCGGTTTCGGGCGCTTGGGGCATTGGAGCGCGGCTGAAATGTTCGGCGTAACACCGGACATTCTCAATTTCGCCAAACAAGTTACCAATGGCGTCATTCCGCTTGGTGGTGTTGTTACCTCCAGCAAAATCTACGATACCTTTATGTTACAACCGCTGCCTGAACATATGATTGAGTTCAGCCACGGTTATACTTATTCAGCTCATCCAGTTTCCTGTGCTGCGGGATTGGCAACATTGGAGCTATTGGAAAAAGAAAATCTAGTGCAACAGTCTGCTGACTTGGTTCCTCATTTCGAACAAGCATTACATGAACTTCAGCATTGCCCAAACGTAATAGATATTCGAAATTGTGGGCTGGTGGGTGCAATTCAGATGGCACCACGGGATGGCGATTTGTCTATCCGGTCTTTTGAAGCAGGTATTGCGTTATGGAAAGCGGGTTTTTATGTGCGTTTTAGCGGAGATACATTGCAATTTGGCCCCATGTTCAATGCCAAAATGGATGATCTTGATCGTTTGTTCAATGCTGTGGGTAATGTTTTACATCAAATTAAATAAAGGGAATGAAGAAGTATGAAAACAATTACACATTTAATTAATGGTGAAACAATTACAGCTGACTGTAGAACAGCCGCCGTATTTAACCCCTCCACAGGGAATGTGATACGCCAGGTTGAAATGGCAAATGCAAAAACTGTACAACACGCGATTGCTGCGGCAAAAGCTGCACTTCCGGCTTGGCGTAACACTCCTCCGGCAAAACGTACCCAAATATTGTTTCGCTTTAAACAATTACTTGAACAACATGAAGAACAGATAATTACGCTGATCAGCGAAGAACATGGAAAAACGTTGGAAGATTCAGCCGGAGAACTAAAAAGGGGCATTGAAAATGTCGATTTTGCCACCGCCGCACCGGAATTGCTGAAAGGAGAATTCAATCGCAATGTTGGGCCTGAAATTGATTCATGGAGCGATTTTCACGCAGTGGGTGTTGTGGTAGGAATAACGCCATTTAACTTCCCTGCAATGGTGCCTTTATGGATGTATCCGCTGGCCATTGCTTGTGGCAATACTTTTATCCTTAAACCCTCTGAGCGCACGCCCAGTTCAGCATTATATATCGCAGAACTATTCCATCAGGCCGGATTGCCAAAAGGTGTACTGAATGTTGTCAATGGAGATAAAGAAGCCGTTGATTGTTTAATTGAATCTCCTGATGTGAAGGCACTGAGTTTTGTCGGCTCAACACTAACAGCAGAATATATTTACAGTGAAGGAACACGACGCGGTAAACGAGTTCAGGCACTTGGCGGAGCAAAAAACCATGCTGTACTAATGCCTGATGCAGATTTGAACAATGCTGCCAGCGCACTTATGGGGGCGGCGTACGGTTCGTGTGGTGAGCGATGTATGGCTATTTCTGTTGCTGTATGTGTCGGAGATCAAGTTGCAGATGACTTGATTAAGAAATTAATACCTCAAATTCAGGCTCTCAAAATCGGTGCGGGAACAGAACAAGGTCTGGATATGGGACCACTAGTGACCAAAGTTCATTTGGAAAATGTGTCTGACTATGTCACGGGCGGTGTTAAAGCAGGAGCTAAATTGATTGTTGATGGTAGAAATTTATCAATCGATGGTCACGAAAATGGTTTCTTTATTGGTGGTTGTCTGTTTGATCATGTCACACCAGATATGCGCATTTACCAAGAGGAAATTTTCGGGCCAGTATTATGTATAGTGAGAGTATCCAGCCTGGAAGAAGCGATAGCGCTGATTAATGCTCACGAATATGGCAATGGAACTTGTGTCTTTACCAATGACGGTGAAATTGCCCGATTGTTTGCCAATGAAATTGAAGTAGGTATGGTGGGAATCAACGTTCCATTGCCTGTGCCTGTCGCTTATCACAGCTTTGGCGGTTGGAAGCGCTCATTGTTCGGTGATCTGTACGCTTATGGCCCGGATGGTGTACGTTTTTATACACGTCGTAAAACTATTACCCAGCGTTGGATTAAACGTGACACTCATGGAACTGCCCAATTCGCCTTCCCAAGCAATCACTGATTTTTATTAACTTATTAAATGAGCGGTAGTTTTACCGCTCATATTTATCAGTCAAAACATTCACAAAATCACCGTTGATAATCACTATATTGTCTTTGATAAAAATTTATTGGTGAAGTTATGTCTACATACAATAGACGAAACTATCATTTTGTTTTTATGAGTAATTTGCCATCATTTTGTTTACATACTTAAAAACAACAAGACAAGATGAGGTAGATTATCATTATGCAAAATAAAGGCTTTATGCTGTTGCTGACTTTATCAATTGCCGTTTTTGGTGTTATTACTACGGAAATTGCTGTTATTGGGTTACTGCCACAATTAGAAGAAAAACTGAATATTACTCCAACTGAGGTCGGTTATCTTGTCAGTGTCTATGCCATTATTGTTGCTGTAACAGGGCCATTTATTACTTTAATGTTATCCGCGTATAACAAAAAATACGTTCTTCTTACTATTCTTTTGATATTTATTATTTCTAACCTTATCTATGCTATAGCAGATGTCTTTTATTTGATGCTTATCTTCAGGATCTTTCCAGGGCTGGTACATGCTGTTTTTTTTGCTGTAGCTCTTGTCATTGCTGCTAACTCTGTGCCAAAAGAGAAAAGTGCGGGCGCAAATGTAAAGATTTTCGCTGGAGTGGCGGTAGGCATGGTATTAGGTATGCCCATGAGTGCATTTATAGCGGAAAATATGTCACTCAGTGCTGCATTTTATTTTGGTGCAATCGCGTGTACATTGGCTTTTATTGGTATTTTGTTTTTTGTGCCATCTATTCCGGCTACAAAGAACATGACTTTTACCGCACAATTGAATGTGCTGCGCAAGGGGAAACTATGGCTGTCAATTTCTACCGTAACGTTGATTTTTTCCGCCATGTTTTCAAGTTTCAGTTATATAGCAGATTATCTTACAAAAATTACTCATTTTGATAATAATTTCATTAACATAATTTTAATCTTGTTTGGATTCTGCGGCTTGATCGGCAATTTTGTTTTTAGTCGTTTTTTGCAGAAGAATGTCGTAAGTACAACTTACGCTTACCCGATTCTATTCATATTTATCTATATCCAAATTTGGTTTTTAGGATTTTCACCGATAGCTATGTGTGTATTGATCATCTTCTGGGGTGGATTACATTCTGCCGGACTTGTGGTCAGTCAAACATGGCTTATGCAGGATGCTGGTGAAGCTCCTGAATTTGCTAATAGTCTTTACATTTCTTTCTCTAATTTGGGAATTACAATTGGCTCTATTGCTGGCGGATGGTTTCTTTCCCAGTTCGGGATAAATACGGTTGTATTGAGCAGTATTTTCTTCGCATTCTTGGCTCTTTTAACCATTTACTTTAAAAAAAACATGCATCAAAAAAACGCTCCATGCTAATCCAATAAACCATTTGCTGCCATCTCAACCAGAGTATCCACAACGTGGCGAATTTTGGGCAATAATTGACGGTTTTTAGGCCATAAGGCGTTGATGGGGACTTCTATTCCTGAGTATGCTGACAAAACCTCCTTAAGCTCGCCGCTTTTAAGGTATTTTCCCACCATCCATAACGGCAACTGGGCAAATCCGCATCCTGCCAGTACCGCCGCCAACATTGCATCTCCATCAGCAAATTCATAAGTTGCTGGTGGAGTATAATGTTTTGTTTCTCCATGCTCTCCTTTGAATAACCAGGATATGGGCTGATTCCTGCGAAATCCAATAATACACTGATGTTGACTCAATTCCTCAAGGGATTGAGGTTTTCCATTCGACTGTAAATAATCCGGCGAGGCGCAGATAATAAGTTTTTGAACCGTTAATCTACGGGCAACCAATCCGCTGCTGTCTGGCAGTTCACTGATACGAATAGCAAGATCAATTCCTTCTTCAATCAAATCAACAAAACGCTCACTAAATGAAACAGTTAGCGACAATTCAGGATAGTCACGGGCAATTTTCAGAAGGGCGGGAAGTATGTGCTGTCGGCCAAATGCTGCTGGCAGATCAACACGAAGTCTCCCCGAAGGATAAGCAATCTGTGAAGTAAGTGCTATTTCAGCTTGTTCAAGTATATCAATGGCGCTCTGACAACTTGTCAGGAAAACTTCGCCATCAGGCGTTAGACTCAGACTTCGTGTGGAACGATGAAAAAGTTTAATTCTAAGTCGCTCTTCCAATCGGCTAACACTTTTACTTACCGCTGACTTCGTCAAACCCAGACGTTCTGCCGCCGCGGTAAAACTTCCTAGTTGTGCTGTCGTAACAAATGCTGTTATTCCACCAAGATGATCCGTTCTACGCATAGTTAATTCTATTTATCCAAAGAAAAATTACCGATAGACGAAGTACCTTAAAATCATAACCCCAATTCGCTAAGTTCGGGATGACCATCATAAGAAGTTTTTCATATTAACCCAAGCAGATTATTTATTAAACAAATCATAGACGATTAGAGCGTGTTGATCTTTTTGGTATAAAAAGCAAGCAGCAAATGGGGCTGTTATAATGGTTTCGCCAAAAATCAAAACAATTACCCCAAATGCCAAGACTAATGTTAACAGATGATAGCTGGAAATT
>NZ_CAWQTY010000231.1:0-10659 GCF_963897815.1 Xenorhabdus sp. Sc-CR9 | reverse complement strand
AGCAGTAGCTACTCGGTATGACAAATTAGCAAGAAATTATGAAAGTCTCGTTGCTTTGGCATTTTCAATCATGTGGCTCCCTATGTGGGTCGATTGAAACATGTACAACAAAGGTCAACACGCTCTAGTCATTTATATAAAATAGAAGGTGAAAAAACATCAATTTGCAATTCTATTATCAACGAGAATGGTCAATGTATAGTTGCTGTTAACGATATGTGCATTTTGGAAAAATTAACCCCAAATTTATTATCTCAATCCAGATCGTTAATCCAGCATGCAAGTGTGTTAGTCGTTGACTGCAACTTAACAGAAGAGGCATTGAAATGGTTATTTCAACATGCCAGAAATGTACCCATTTTTGTCGATACCGTTTCAAGTTCCAAAGCCCCCAAGATCCGCCATTGGTTATCCCATATCCATACACTAAAACCGAATCGTACAGAAGCAGAAACGCTCAGCGGGATAAAAATTAAAACTCAAAAAGATGCCGCTAATGCAGCTCAGTGGTTCCACCGACACGGTGTTCAACGCCTAATTTTAAGCATGGATGCAGAAGGTGTGTATTACAGTGAACTGGATAGCATATCGGGATGTTCCCCTGCAATCCACACTAATATTATTAATGCCAATGGTGCTGGAGACGCTATGATGGCAGGGCTTGTTCATTGTTGGTTAGAAGGTATGGAACTGCAAGAAAGCGTTATTTTTGCGCAACAATGCTCAGCACTGACTCTATCCTCAGAGAATATTGATATCTCCCCACAAAACCATTCATCCGACATTCCGCACCACTTTCAGGAATAAAATAATTCATAAGGTTAAACTTTTGTGGATGTATTCGCTCATTATGTTAGCTTACGCCGTAAGCAACGGGGAATTCGACCCTAATAGATTAAATTTAATTTATAAAATAAAAAATCAGCACATTAAATACATACTGTACTGATTTTTTGGAAGACATCAGAGTGAGTGTTTAACCATCAAGTTACGGTTACGCCTCAACGCGAACACATTCACCATTAAAGGCAACAGCTTTACCAGCAGTAATCTTGCAGCGTTTGCGAGTCTCAACTTGTCCATCAACTTGAACTAAACCTTCTGCAATCACAACTTTCGCCGCAGCACCACTTTCACTCCACCCTTGTAACTTCAGCAAATCACACAATTCGACATAAGGGTGACTATCTAAATAAAAAATTTCCATCAATAACCTTCAGTTGTATCTACATCATGATATTCCTCGCAAGCTTGCAAGGTATTTTGAATCAATGTCGCAACAGTCATTGGGCCGACACCTCCTGGCACAGGAGAAATCCAACTGGCGCGTTCGGATGCGTTATCGAAATCCACATCACCGATGACTTTGCCATTTTCCAGACGATTAATACCAACATCAATCACAATCGCATCCGGTTTAATCCATTCACCGGGAATAAAATTCGGCTTTCCGACAGCAACGACCAGTAAATCAGCCTGTTCAACATGTTGACGCAGATTTTTGGTAAAACGATGCGTTACCGTAGTTGTACAGCCAGCCAACAGTAATTCAAGACTCATTGGACGCCCGACAATATTGGAGGCACCGATGATAACGGCATTTAGCCCATAAGTATTGATATTGCAGCGCTCAAGCATCGTTACAATTCCACGGGGAGTACAAGGGCGTAGTTTTGGCGAACGCTGGCACAGACGACCGATATTATAAGGATGAAAACCATCCACATCCTTATCGGGATGAATACGTTCCAGTACTTTGACATTATCAATGCCGGCAGGTAAGGGAAGTTGAACTAAAATACCGTCGATTTCCGTATCGGCGTTCAGGTTATCTATCAGGGAGAGTAATTCGGCTTCACTGGTGGTATCAGGTAGGTCATAAGAGCGGGACATAAAACCGACTTCCTCGCAAGCACGACGTTTACTTGCGACATAAATCTGAGAAGCGGGGTTTTCTCCCACTAAAACGACGGCAAGACCCGGCGCTCGTTTCCCGACGGTAACACGTTGTCTGACTTTTTTTGCAACTTCGCTTCTGATTGTCTGCGCAATCGTTTTCCCATCAATAATTTTTGCTGACATGTATTTAAGATTCCATCATCAAGTATAGGAATAGGGGCTATTTTGTCAGAACATGAAGCGCCTGTCAGTTTTATTGATAATAATAAAATGAACATATGAGCAAAAGACCATTGACTCATTTCATTATGCCCGTATAATCCCGTCCCACATCAACGCATTAGTGATGTTGATTATTTTGCATACCATAATGCGCCCTTAGCTCAGTTGGATAGAGCAACGGCCTTCTAAGCCGTAGGTCACAGGTTCGAATCCTGTAGGGCGTACCATCCTTTAATATCTTAACGTCTTTTCAAGTCTACAAAACCCCAATAAATACGCATTATTAGCCGTTTTCCGTTCTTCTATAGTCCAGTCAGGTAGGTTGAAATCCACGATCTTATGGGGGTATATTTAGGGGTACGTTCAGGTTCAATGAAGTGAGATACCCCCAGATGAAGCTAACAGCCCGACAGGTGGACACTGCAAAGCCGAAAGAAAAACCTTATAAACTTGCAGATGGTGGCGGACTATATCTATTGGTTAACCCTAATGGCGCTCGCTATTGGCGGTTGAAGTACCGGATCGCAGGCAAAGAAAAATTACTCGCATTAGGGGTATATCCTGATATCTCCCTCGCAGAAGCAAGAACCAAGAGAAACGAAGCACGGCGGACGCTATCGGATGGCAATGATCCGATAGAGGAAAAGAAAGCTGAAAAGGCAGCCAAAGCGTTTGCAGTCAGCAATAATTTTGAATCTATTGCCATTGAGTGGCACGAACATAAACGACCCAATTGGTCAAAAGGGTATGCTGAAGACATTCTGGAATATCTGAAAAAAGATATCTTCCCGTATATTGGCAAACGTGCCGTTACCGAGATTAAACATGCCGAAATGTTGGCTGTGCTCCGAAAAATGGAGCAACGCGGTGTTTTGGATAAATTGAAAAAAACCAGACAGGCCTGTCGGCAAATTTTCACCTATGCAGTTATTACAGGACGGGCAGAGTTCAATCCCGTTACCGATCTTGCCAGCGCACTTAAAGCACCGAAGCAAAAACATTTCCCACATCTTTTAGCTGACCAACTGAATGAATTCCTCATCGCCTTGGCAGGTTATAGCGGAAGCGAAGTGACTCAATCCGCGACACGTTTACTGATGCTTACTGGTGTGCGTACCATCGAATTAAGAGAATCAGAATGGACTGAATTCGATTTCGATAAGGATATCTGGCAGATACCTGCTGAGCGAATGAAAATGCGCCGCCCTCACATCGTCCCGCTATCCAATCAGGTGAAAGCCATTCTTATCAAGCTGCTCTCTATTACTGGACGTGGGAAATACGTTTTCCCCGGCCGTAATGATGCGGGTAAACCGATGAGCGAGGCCGCTATTAATCAGGTTATTAAACGTATTGGCTATGATGGCAGGGCAACCGGACACGGCTTCCGCCATACCATGAGTACTATCCTGCATGAACAAGGTTACAACACCGCATGGATTGAAACACAGCTTGCTCATGTGGATAAGAACAGCATCCGGGGAACCTACAATCACGCTCAATATCTGGAGGGTCGCAGGGAAATGCTGCAATGGTATGCGGATCATATGGAGATGCTGGAACGCGGTGAAAATGTCTTGATCGGAAAATTTGGCAAAAGGGCATAAAGGTACGGTGATTTTTTAAACGCCTGTGCCCTGGGCACAACAGCCTGTTTTTCATACAACTTAAGATGTGTGGTGATTTTTTATTCTGTGTTGGCAGTGCCAACAAAGTTATTTTTTATACAGAACATGGATGATGGATGTTTTTTAGGCTGTGTTGGAGGCTCCAACAGTGACTTATTTTCATACAGCATACAATTCGGGAGCTGATACTTCCTGTAAACCGATAAATTTCACAAATGGAGTAAACAATTAACGCTGTTCATTTAATCTTGCTTTTTAAATAATCCGCCTGTCATCAAACAACGTCCACGATGAGCGCTCAAGGACTCGGTAACAGGAGATAAATAATATGACAATGACAGCACCGAAAGAAAATCTTATTCGTTTGCCTGAAGTTCAGCGCAGAACGGGTTATAGCAAGGCGTGGATCTACAAACTGATTAGCGATGGGGAATTCCCGAAACAAATTAAACTCGGCTCCCGTTCCATCGCGTTTATTGAATCAGAAATTGATCACTGGATTGCGCAGCGGATCGCAGGATCACGGGCGGCATAATACAGAAAAGAACATAACATAAGACACGTAATATAAAAGAGCAACGCCCCAGAGTGCGCTAACACAACTGAGGCGTCTGACCAACAACCGTTATACGAGGTAACGATGATGGCTGATATACAGCATACCCAAACTCACCCTAAATTTACACTTTCAGATAAAAACCGCAGCCAAAAACCGCTCGACCTGATCCAGACCGTGAAAAAATCCGCCATGTATCATTGGGAAAATCTGCTGCCTGCCTGTGGTATTGATATTCCGGCAAAAGATAAACATGGTGCCTGCCCGATTTGCGGCGGCACTGACCGATTTCACTTTATCGATGATCACCATCATGGTAACTGGCATTGCCGCCAGTGTGATACGCCGAACTATGGTGATGGGCTGGATTTGGTGGCAAAAACCAAAGGAATTTCCATTATTGAAGCGGCGAAAATGATTGCGGGAGCGCTGGCATTGCCTCTGCCCGAACCCAAGCCTGCTAGAGAAAACCTTTACCCAATACAGCCGATTGCTGACAAAGTGGTGGCATTGATGGCGCAAACCGTTGCGGGACAATCGCCCTATTTGGCTGCAAAAGGGCTTCACTGCCCTAACCAGCGGTTATTGCCCGATAATTCAACTGTATTGCGACTCACAACACTGGACGGAAAAATCACAGGGGCGCAAATCATCAAAGCGAATGGGGAGAAAAAACTCCTCTCCGGCAGCCAGAAGAAAGGTGCGTTTATTCCTTTATCAACGCTGGAAGAGAACCCTGATACCGTCATCATTACCGAAGGTTACGCCACAACACTCACGGTTAACCAACTCTGTAACGGGACTATTCTGGCTGCACTGGACGCAGGCAATCTGCTCTCCGTTGCTCAATCAGTCAGAGAACGCTGGTCAGACACGAAAATTATTATTGCCGCAGATAATGACTGGCATCAGCCCGGTGAACTGGATAAGAACGGAAAACCGAAAGTGAATACCGGCAAGATCTCGGCAGAAAAAGCGGCCATTGCAGTTAATGGTTGGGTCACATTGCCACCGACAGAGCATAAAGCCGACTGGGATGATTATCGCCAGCAACACGGTGTAGAAACGGCAAAGCTGACGTTTGCTCAGGGGCTTTATCAACCGGCACCCATAACGAAAAAAGCGGTCATTCAGCCCAATGATGCCGAATCGTCAAAACTGACCTTATGCCAGATGGGAGCCAGCCAGCGCGGAGAAGTGTTACTGGCACGTTATGACGGTGATTTGGCTTTGGATGGCGCTTCGGAAACCGTTCATCACTATGATGGTATTGTCTGGCGTCCGGTCAGTAACCGCGATTTACAGCGGGAAATGGTGGCGGCCTTTATGGAAGAAAAAATGCCGTACTCACCGCATGGTATCAGCTCTGCCGTGGATGCCCTGAAACTACAGCTTCCCATGATGAACGCACCAGAGCGCCATTTAATCGGGTTCCGTAATGGCGTGTTTGATCTGAAAATCGGCCGATTCCGGCCTCATCACAAACATGACTGGTTATTACTTGCTAATGAGGTTGAATTCAATTCCCCTATTTCGGGGGAAACCCTGCGAAGTCATGCACCTCAGTTCTGGCACTGGCTTAATCGGGCAACCGCCGAATGTGAAGACAAAGCAGAGAGAGTGCTGGCTGCACTGTTTATGGTGTTGGCAAACCGTTACGACTGGCAGTTGTTTCTGGAAGTCACCGGTGCCGGAAGTAGTGGTAAAAGCATCTTTGCTGAAGTTTGCTCGATGTTGGCAGGCAAAGGCAATACCGTTTCTGCCAGTATGGCCGCACTGGAAAACCCACGGGAACGCGCGCTGATTGTCGGGTACTCGCTGATTATTCTGCCCGACCAGACCCGCTATGTGGGCGACGGTTCCGGCATCAAGGCCATCACAGGCGGGGATGAAGTCGCTATTGACCCGAAGCACAAACAGCCCTATTCAACCCGCATTCCTGCTGTGGTGCTGGCAGTGAACAATAACGCCATGAGCTTCAGTGATCGCAGTGGCGGAGTGTCACGGCGCCGGGTGATTTTCAACTTCTCCGAAGTCGTGCCGGAAAACGAACGTGATCCGCTTCTGCGGGATAAAATCGCGGCGGAATTGCCTGTCATTATCCGGCAACTGCTTCATCGGTTTGCTGATCCACACACTGCAAGGCGTTTACTGGCAGAGCAACAAAAATCCGAAGAAGCACTGGATATTAAACGGGGTACAGATCCATTGGTTGATTTTTGTGGTTATCTGGTGGCTTCCCATGAAGCTGATGGTTTGTTAATCGGCAATGCGGAAATCGTGCCATTTAATCCCCGCAAATACCTCTATCATGCTTACCTTGCCTATATGAAAGGTAACAATTTGAACAAGCCTGTTTCCGTGACCCGATTCGGTATGGATATGCCCGGCGCACTGTCCGAGTATAACCAGCATTACCTGCGTAAGAAAAGTAAGCAGGGCATTCGCAGCAATCTGAACCTAGATATCGACACAGCCATCGAATGGCTGCCGAAACTGACAAGGGATAACCTGCCAGAAGAATAACTTTTTTCACACCGATAAAGATTTCCTAAAAAATAGTAAAAAGTGTTCACCACTATTCATCCTATAATTTAAATTAGATATATCAAGGTATTGTAGGGTGAATGGTTATTTTAAAACTGTTCACAAGTCTTCACGCCTGTTCACCTTTTTCAGATTTAAAGGTGAAGGGTTGGGTGAAGAGTGGTGATGAGTTGGATTTCAAGTCGTCACCCTATAACGATATGAATTTAAATAAAAATATTTAAAGGTGAACAGGGTGAACAGGGTGAACAGTTTTATTACTAATTCTTTAATAGGGAGGGGTTAAATCAAAAGGGTTTTTCTGGCGGGTATGGTGTTCTTTAAGATCTCTTATTTGTCTGGTTAATGCATTAGCCAGACAAATAAGAGAAGACAAGCGCAGCGCGTCAGTGTGATTTTAATCTGTTGCTCTACGTGAAATTAAAATTAGGTAATTATCTGATTTAATTTAAGAAGAGATGTTTATCACAATTTCCTCCATAGACTTTTATTCGATCTGGCATACATAAGCCCTGACACTATATTCTGTTTCATTAATGTGCAAATAACCTGTATCGATATCATTAATGAGGCAAGGAAATATGGAAGCAAGCCCGCGTTGTCTGTTTACGGAAGGCAGCATTACCCTACCGGAAGGTTATCAGGAACAGACGGTTAATATCATTATCGCCCCCAATGTGCCCGCACTGAATATCAGCCGCGACCAGTTAAATGAAGGGGAAGATTTAGCCGCTTATCTTACCCGCCAGAAGATATTGTTGAAAAATGGCCTGAAAGACTGGCAGCTTCTCGAAGAACACCCCGCCACATTAGGTGACAACCTGCTGCAAGGCCACTTGTTACTATCCCGTTACCGCCCCAAAAAAGGGCAACAGGATTAGTATTTTATTTGCATAATTTGATTAAAAATAAGCCTTTCATGCTCTCATCCTGATTTTTAAATAAATTAATGTTCCTCCCCCAAATACCTTAAAATGAGATACCATACTTTCTCACGCTTATCTACAGAGCAAGTATTTTTGGGTAGTTGATTACTTTTTGATACTATAACGTTGATAATTATTTTATAATAAAGTTTTATTTTGTTATAATAAGGATGACTATAATGAATAGCCGTTTACTTGTAATAAAAGATGAAAATCATTCAGAAAATCCAGATATAGGACTTGTTATTCCATTGGCACACCTAAATGAAAATGGGAGTATCACAGAAATTCAACCAAAAGAGTTTCCTAATGGTGGAATCTTTGTTTCAAAGAACTTCCTTAGCATAAATCAATCGTTCAAAACTGACGAAATATTCATTTTAAATGAATACTTTGATAGTGAAGAAAATGATTGGAAGTCAACTTCAAGATTACAAAAGCATTATACGTTAGGAAATAAGGCCAGTAAGATTGAAAGATATTTATTTATGCCTGTTTTAGATTTAAATCTCCCTGATTCAGCATCTGGATTTTTAGATTATGCTCTTGATTTGCCAAGTAATTATCTTTTTATACAAAATAATGGTTATATTTATGGACCATTTAAAGCCACAAAACAAAATGATAATTGGATTCTTTCTCCTCTGGTGATTCCATCTCCATTACAACTTCCTACTGATTTTGTTGCAAAAATACCCTTGAATGTATTGAATGAAAACGATGCATTAGTAACTATAAATATAAAGGGGGTTACAAAAAAATTCATAAAAAACTTAAAAGAAATATCAATTATTCAGTATGAACAAATTGACTATATTTCAGATGTGAAATTAATATCTTATTTCACAAAAAATCACTTTGGAAAGGGAAAAAACTCTTTATTAGGTAAAAGTGAAGCTCAAAGACTTTCTCAAGGCATTGAGGAATATGTTAAGAAAAATAAAGCCATGGGAAATACTGAGAGGTTATCAAGGATCAGAGAATTACTATCTGATTTTCTTGAGAAAAGTGATTATGGTAGTGAAATAGTAAATGAGTTTTTAGCTGAAACTAGGGATGGTCGTTTATATTTGGATCAGTACTTTGAAAAAAATAGAGATTTCTTGCTGAAAGCAAAAAATAAAGAGTTGGAAGAGCAATTTGAATCAAAAAAAAGTGTATTAAATAACGAACTTAAGGTTTTTGAACGCTCTGTTTTTACTAAAAAAGAAGAGTTAAATATAGAACTTAAAAATATTGAAATTGAGACTAACAAGGCTAAAAAAAGAATAGAGGAAATAAAAAAACAGTCTGATGAAGACGCTCATCAAGCTTTACTTGAAAAACAAAAAGAGTTGACTGAAGAAAATTAAAAACTGGAAAGTGATATTCAGGAAAAAAATAGAACAATTAAAAATTTCATGGAAACACATAAGGAAATTAATGACTTTAATACATTGAATAAAGAAATAGATTATTTAGTAAGGAAGAGACAAGACCTTGATACTCAGTATAGAGATCTTGATAATTCATTGAAAATTAGAGAATCAACGCTTGAATCGCCTAAGCTACAAGAAAAAGTAGCAGAACTGAGTATGTTAACAACTATACTAAGAGGAGAAAAAAGGAAAAGTACTATAATTAAAAATGAATCAATAAAAATAAAACAGTCTGATATTAATCTAGATAAAAATAATAGAGTGGATTATATTAATTACTTAATTCAGTCTTTCAGTTCTGATGGGGGGAGGAATTTTACATTCGACGAAATGACTAATTTAGTAATAAATATGTCTCAGTCTTTTATGACTATATTAGCTGGTCCCCCAGGAACAGGAAAAACATCTACAGCAATAAGATTGGCAAAACATTCGGGTTTATTGGATGATGATTTAACTTTCTCTGGAAGCAATTTTCTTAATGTAGCTGTGGGGCGTGCTTGGGTTTCTGGCAGAGATATTTTAGGGTTTTATAATTCGTTAAAAGATTTATATCAACCATCAAGAACAGGGTTATATGAATTTTTGAAGAGTAATGAAAATAATGAATATTTAAAATTGGTTTTATTAGATGAAGCTAATCTTTCTAGTATTGAGCATTATTGGTCTGATTTTTTAGGTATGTGTGACCCAGAAGGAGCGAATAGGAAAATAGATACAGGTATACCAACAACCACAGAACGGTTTTTTAGTATTTCTAAAAATTTAAGGTTCTTAGCCACAATAAACAATGACTCAACAACAGAAAAATTATCCCCGCGTTTGATTGACAGGGTTCCTATTATTACGATGGAGCATAATTTTAATTACAAATCTCTTCCATCACAAATATTAGATTTTAATGGTGCTATCAACTTTGAGAAATTAAATTCTGCTTTTAATATTTCAGCTAGTGAGGCAAGTTTTACACAAGATGAAGAAAATGCCTTAGATAGTATTTTAGATATTTTATCTTCTCCTATTGCTAGGACGACTTCAATAAAAGTAAGTCAAAGAAAAATTAATGCAATGAAGCGATATTGTCATATTGCAAATGAGATAGAGAATATGCATGCAGCTCCGCTTGATTATGCAATTAACCAGCATGTGATTCCTCTTATTGAAGGTTATGGCAGTTCTTTCAAAGAAAGACTTATCGATCTTGAACAAAAGCTATCAGAATGTAATTTGATGATATCAAAATCGTCTATTAATAATATTATCAATCATGGCGATATATATGGTGACTCCTATTCATTTTTTTAAAAGGAGATGGTGATGAAACTCGAATTAACTACTTGGATTCACATATTAAGCGCAACATCGTAATGAACGAAGTAAATGAGTGGGGATACCTTTAAATAACTCATTCGGTGTTTTGTAATCTCGTGTTTTACGAGGACGATTATTTAATCGGTTTGCCA
>NZ_CAWQTY010000230.1:0-11105 GCF_963897815.1 Xenorhabdus sp. Sc-CR9 | reverse complement strand
CGAAAGCCTCGGCAGAGACCTCACCTTTAAAGTCCGTTGTCTCAACCCTGACCACAGCGGGTTCTGGTCGTACCGGCACGATATAAGCGATAGTGTCTGATACTTTCCGGTACTGCCACTGATCACACCGGTCATCATCACACAGCACGGCAGCGGCTTTAATGAACGTGTGCTCCAGCAGCGTCAGCTCCAGCGAACCGGTGTGCGGAAAAATTTCAGCAAAAGGAGGTAATTCAGACGCGGGCACAGTGTGTGCCGTTGCCGGGGTTGTATTTTGTGGCATGGTATTCTCCTGATAAAACAACGGGGAACACCTGACCCAATGGGAAACGTGTTCCCCGTTGGGTGACTGGCCTGTTGGCCATGATGGATGAGATTAAGAAACCTTCATCGTCATCAGACTGACGATATCTGCTTCCAAAGGTGCGCAGATGTACCACACGATGGTGTACTCCCTTGCAGGCTACAGGAGTGTTGCTGTCGCTGCCCGAAGGTGATCCTCATAAGCGACCGGATCATCGATAAGTCTGGCTACGCTAATAAACGGAAATCATAAGGTCAATGGGTAATTCATTTCCCTGAATAAAAAATAATGTCAGGAACACGATAGCCTTTTGGATTAATCGGGGGGCAGGCTGTTAATTCTCATTTCACGCGGTGATCCGTTCCGGACATTTGGTCTAACTCATTTATGCTCGTTCGACCTGAAGTCGTATGAAGCGTTGTTCACCACGAGAAGAGTAAACCACCTGTATCACCAGGTGACCCTAGGATTCTGAATAAAGCAGCGGATCCGACAATGTAACGAAATTCGGCCACAAGGCTGAATGGGAATCGAATCGTGAGAGGCGGTTCTTCCTGATAACCACAGATCGGGTAAGTGCCAGGGTGTCAGTATGATGAACCTACGTTGCGCTAGAACGTTTGATTCGTGCGAACACGGGATCGCCTACAGGTCGCGAGGCCTAAGGTGACGGAGTGATCGTAGTAGTCCGGGGACGGGAAAGCCGTCCACATGGCGAAGGGTCACAGGTGTCTGGTAAGCATAACGATAATTACCCTGCCTTCTCTGGACCCTGTAAATGCATCATAGGAATCATCACATGATCTTGTCTTTGTTCCATCTAACGTTTTATATCCCATTGATATTGCATACAGCGTTGACAGGTAGGTGGCTATAAGATTAAATTTACTTTTGGAATCAAGTGGTGATGTGAAAAAGAAACAGCGTAGAATTTTATATCGCTAGACGAACATCTCAAAAATCTCCATATAGGAGAGCTATGTCTCATTCTGCCTGCAATTCGTCGTTTTATAGGCACATATGGGCTGGCATGCGGGACAAGCAACCAGCAGTCTCGAAAAAGCCGAAGCCAGTGACAAATGAGACGTGGGTAGATGTGCATATTCCCACAACGTCGCACCCTTCGAAAATTAGATTAGGAATTTGAGATGGACGGAACTCCCACCGACAAGTTTGCTGCTGGAGAGCAGGGTTTGGGATACATCTACCAGACACGTCTTGCCCTGCTACATATACTTCAGTTGCCGGAAGATACTACTATCTTCCTTGAAAAGGATGATGATATCGATTTTCTCGATGGCAACGGAGTCAAGTCTTTGGCTTCGCTTAAGCACAAGGCAATAGGTGATAGGCTGACCGACCTATCGACCGATTTCTGGAAGTCAGTCAATATCTGGATGGTGCGCTACAAGCGAGATGGTTGCCTTGGATCGAACCTACGGTTCTTTCTATTCACCACTGGTACAGTATCGACAGACTCATTCCTTACACGCCTTCTCCCAGGCCAACCTGTCATTTCTAGCGGTGCAGAAACACTTAGCGAGTTGGTCAATGCGGCGCTCGCTCAGTCAAAATCAAAACTCATCACGCCGATCGCGGCGGCGTTTAATGAACTAAGTGATTCTGAAAAGCAAGACTTCCTTGAACGCATAGTGATCCTTGATGGCAGCCCACGTATCGACGATATTCCAGCGCTCATCAGGGATAATCATATGCGAAGTATCCGGCGCGAGCACCGTGAATTCGTCTTCGAACGACTGGAAGGCTGGTGGACTGATGCAGTGATCAAACAATTGACTGGCGCCAGAGTAGAGGGAATATTCGGCTACGAAGTCTCGGACAAGCTTTCTAACTTTTCCGAGGAGTACAAAGCAAACAACCTACCCATCACTTTTCGCGGGAAAATGCCTGTTGAGGAGATTGATACGGATGCCGATCCGCGTCTGTTCGTAACGCAACTACGTAAAATTGGCATCTCCTCTAGCCGGATCAGGAGTGCGATTTTGGACTTCTATCGGGCGTTCGAGCAACGGTCGGCTTGGGCGCGCGAAAACCTGCTTGTGTCGGGAGAGGTCGAGGAATATGAAGAGCGTCTCGTCGACGAGTGGAGTCGTTACAAGGATGTCGTTTTCGAGAAGCTAAAGGACGACAGTGCAGAGGATGCGTTGCGTGAAGCTGGTGCCACTCTCTACAACTGGGCGGAATTTGAAACCGGGAAAATTGACTCCCTGCGCATCCGCGCACGGGTGGCGGAGCCTTATGTCCTTCGTGGTAGCTTTCACATTCTAGCCGATACCTCACCAAAACCTAAGGTCTACTGGCATCCCAAATTCCTTGAGCACCTCGGAGATGTGCTAGGGGGAGCTTCATGAAACGATGGGATCAGCGCCCTTTCGAGATTCGAAACCTGTTTAACCCCGCATTCTGTGGTTTGGTTCTGTTCCGCGCCCTACATGGCTATGAAGAAAAAAACTCCCGTGGTATGCCATTCTCTCTGTCACTACTTGTTCTGCCCCTATGTCTGTACAAGGATTCGCGCGAGGTGATTGCCAGTAATCCACGCAGCTATCTGCTTAAGATAGCAGAAATGAACCAGCAAATTATGGTGGGGTTCGCCGATCGGGTTACGCAAATGCTGCCATATGCCCTCGAGGGATTTGGTTTGCTGATGGAAAGGGGGTGCATCACCATTGCAGACGATGGTCGCATCCAGACCGTGTCCGAGAAAGTGCGCAAGAGCATTAAGGGAACCGCCGAGACTGTAGCTAGCCAGAAAGTAGCGCGCATCGTCGGTAAGGAGTTTGCACGCATCGCCGACAGGGCGACTGTTTATACAACTTTCGGGATCCGTCCATGAAAATCAGATCCATTCATATATATAGCCATGATAGCCAGCGTCGTGACCTGCGATTCAAGGTGGATGGGCTAAACGTCATCACAGGTCGCTCTTCCACAGGCAAGTCCGCACTCTCCGAGATCATCGAATATTGCATGGGACGTTCTTTGTTTAACGTCCCCGAAGGTATCATCCGCGATAAGGTGGCTTGGTTCGCCGTGATCTACCAGTTCGAGAAAGAGCAGGTTATGGTCGCCAAGCCGACACCACTTGGTGGTAGCGCAAGTTGTAGCATAGCAATGCTGCGAAGAGGGACCGAGTTAAAAGTACCCGACTTCAAGGATTTGGTAGCCAATACGGATGACGACAGTATTGTTGAACTGCTGTCGCGCTTGCTCGGTATTCCCGAAAACTGCACTGAAGTTGCGCTTGAACACAGCCGTAACAGTTACAATGCGAACGTCAAACACACTTTCTATTACCTGTTCCAGAAGCAAGGATTGATCGCCAATAAGGACCAACTATTTTACCGTCAGAATGAGCAATTTCAGCCGCAGGCAATCCGTGACACGTTACCAATTCTGCTCGGCGTATCTTCCCATGCTCGCTTCGAACTTGAGTCTAAGCTGCGTATAGCTCAAAGGGACCTAAGGATCAGCAATAAGAAACTGGAACTGGCGCACGATAACGTCGACACATCTCTGGTGCAGGCCATCAGCCTTTACTCGGAAGCTAAGGCTGTTGGGGTCATTGAGAACATCGGCGAGAACCCGAATGTTGAAGTGACCATCAAGGCGTTGAGATCTGTGCTGTCATGGAAACCCGAAATGGTGCCGGACGATGACGGTAACCGAATTTCGTATATAGAAGATGAACTGGTCCAATTACGTCAAGCCCGCCGTGATATTCAGGCCCGCATTGACGCGGCGAGACAGTTCACCAGAAGAGCAGGCGGATACGAAAACGAGGCCACCGAACAGATAGACCGGCTTGCTTCGATCAAGGCACTACCGAAGAACCCTGACAGCGGCGAATGGCAGTGGCCGTTCAGCGAAAAGAACTTGGCGCTGGAGTCTCCTGTCGCCATCGTCTTACTGAACGAATTAGAGTCTCTGGACAAAGAATTACGTATCGCCACCGGCCAGCGCCCTAAGCTTGAAGCTTACTTGGCCGAGTTGACTGGTAAAGCGGACTGTATCGCTGGCGATATCAAGCGGAAGGAAGCGGAACTGTCAGCGGCTATCTCTACCAACGAATTCATTGCTCAGATAGGGACCCGCAATAACGCGGCTGCGAGAGTGGTCGGTCGTATCAGCTTATTCTTGGAAACGCTCCTTCCGAACGAAGATCTTGCTAAACTGGAAATTGAAAATCGCCGACTTATTAACAAGGTCAAACAACTTGAGGGGCAGATTGGTGCCGATGACAGCAATGAACGTCTGACCTCGATCCTCAATAATATCTCTGCGCAGATTGCTAAGTATATTCAGAAATTCGAGGCCGAGTTCCGAGACTTTCCTGCAAGGCTCAATCTACCACAACTGACGATCATCTTCGATCGCCCTGAACGTCCAGTTCCCATGAGTCGCACTGGTGGCGGCGAAAACCATCTGGCCTACCACTTGTCTGCATTGCTTGCACTGCATATGTTCGCAGCGAAAAATAATCGTCCATTCCCGCATTTCCTGTTGATCGATCAGCCGACTCAAGTCTACTTCCCATCTGAGCAGGTCTACAAGGATGCCGACGGTTCAGTGCAAAGGACCGAAGCTGACGCGGACCTCAACGCCGTGCATCGGTTGTTCGAGTTGCTACTGAAATTCACTAAGGAAGATGTACCTGGCTTCCAACTGATCGTCACTGAACATGCAAACCTGCGCGAGCAGTGGTTTCAGGATACATTGATTGAAGAACCGTGGACCAAGCCACCCGCGCTGGTTCCAGAAGATTGGCCGTCAGAAACGGCGGGCTGACGCACCTTACAACTATCTATGCCGGCGGTTGTTTTTATATTTGGCTGCCGGATTGACCGGCCCATCTTTTAACTCACTCATTATACATGGGTAAATCTGTGTGCTGTTAACTGAACTCTACAGCGCCATGTTAGTAGATTGCTAGCTTTAACACAGTTGGCATCTTTGATAGTGGCTCTAATTATAAGGAAGGATATAGCATGTTAAATGATGCGACTAAAGAATTTGCAAAAGTTCAAGAGAAAAAATTAAATAGCTCTTTAGGTATCAACAGGGAACATAGCGATAGTAACTCTGATACAAGGCAACGAGATGATTTCCAGCGAGATTATGCACGTATTCTATATTCTTCTTCATTTCGCAGATTACAGGGGAAAATGCAGCTTTTCGAAGTTGATCCTGAAAAATTCAACAGAAATAGGCTAACTCACAGTTTAGAGGTTGCTCAGATAGCACGAAGCATTGCGTCAGACCTTGGGATGACTAACCCTGTCGTCGTAGAACTGGCAGCTTTGGCACATGATATAGGAAATCCCCCATTTGGACATTCAGGTGAAAAGAAACTTAATGAACTGTCAGCAGGCATTGGTGGCTATGAAGGCAATGCTCAAGCACTGCGAATTTTAAGAACCCTTGAGAAGAAATATCCTCACTGCAACGGATTAGACCTAACCTACCGTAGCTTACTTTCTGTAATTAAATATCCGTTTAAAAATGAGAGCAGCGATAAGTTTATTTATGATGAGGATTACGATTTTTATTTTAAATTGATTTCTGATAAAGGGTTGGAGATTAAATCCGGTGAGAAAACAATCGATGCGCAGATTATGGATTTGGCGGATGAAATTGCTTATGCCGCTCACGATCTTGAAGATGCTCTGAGCCGCAACATGGTCAATATTGAAGATATTCAATATGAGTTTAAGATTTCACCAAAGTATAATAAGGCTTATGATGACTTTGTTGGAATAGTCGAAAGGTCAAAAAGTACTGCATCAGAAGCAAAAGACCTTAAATCTTCTGAAGAATTTTCCATTATCTACAGAAAGGAACTAACTGCTAATATTGTCAACCATCTAGTCAATGATATAACCGTTGTAGAAGATAAGGGCTTCAGTGAATTAGGATATGGACGATATGGCGCTTTGTCTGAAGGGCTTAAAAAGCTTTTATTCAATGTAATTATGAGGAAGAGAAATATTCTCTCTTATGAATCAACTGGAAATGAAGTTATTACAGACTTATTTAATTTTTATATGTCTAAAAATAACGTGAATTTCCTCTCCCCTGAGCTAAAGTCTTCTTTACCAGATAGTAAGTCTTGCTGTTATGAACATAAAAAAACGCGGGCTATCGTAGACTACATTTCCGGAATGATGGATACGTTTGCCATCAAAGAATGGAAGACTCATTGCCGTAAATAGTGTAACTTCATTAGAAAGTGCGATTGCTTGTTCTTCACCTCGCGCTTTTCTAGCCTGAATGCGATCCGTTCGCCTGCTCTAACATATACTGGATTGTTCATCCAAATGATTTTTATGTCTGTCGGTTACGAGCTGTGAGTTCAATTGATGGATGCAACACACTGGTTAAATCTCTCTGCGGGTGATTCATAATTTAACGTTTTTCTCGGCCTCTCATTAAGTTGTCGGGCAACACTATTTAATTTTTGCTGGCTGTGAACTGATAAATCAGTTCCTTTGGGGAAATACTGCCTGAGCAATCTGTTCGTGTTTTCATTTGATCCACGTTGCCAAGGGGACTGGGGGTCACAAAAATACACCTGAATGTCAGTGGCTATAGTAAATGCAATGTGGTTGGCCATTTCAGACCCCCTGTCCCAGGTTAATGTTTTATAGAGTTCAGCGGGTAATTTTTGGGCTTGATTTATGAGTGCAGATATTACGGTAGTCGTCTTGTTATCACTGATTTTGGCAAGCATAACAAAGCGAGAATGGCGTTCTACCAGTGTGACGATATAGGAGTTTTTGGAACCTTGTATCAGGTCTCCTTCCCAGTGACCGGGTATGGCTCTGTCTGCAACATTGGGTGGCCTTTCGCTGATGGGTATCGCATCAGGGATTGAGCCTAACCCTTTCCCTTTAAGCGATGTCATTCTGGATTTGCGTACTGTTCTTCTGCTTCTGAGGCACTGTTGTAGCTCTTTTTTTAATGCTCCCCGAGTTTGTATAAAAAGCGTTTTATAAATCGTTTCGTGCGACACATACATTTCCTGATTATCGGGATAATATCGTTTCAGCCAGCCGGAGATTTGTTCTGGCGACCAGCCCCGATGCATTTTTGCTGCGATGATTTTGCACAATGCAGGGCATTCAATTAACTTGCAAGGTTTAGGTCTCAGGGTATTCTCCCATGCTGCTTTGTCAGCTTTTACTGCACGGTATTGCTTTGCTCCCCCGTGCCTTTGAATCTCACGACTGATAGTCGATGGTGCTATTGATAATTTGCTGGCTATTTCCCTGATACTGAGTTTCGCGACCAGTCCTCTGGAAATCTCCTCTCTTTCATCAAGTGAAAGAGATAACCGGTGTCGTTTTCGGACAGGAGGACGATATCCCCCGGTTTGGTAAATAGTGGGCATAATAGAAGAATGATATCTGTCAAACATCCTGGCGATATCATGTAAAGAATCACCTTGCTTATACCTGTCCCAGATAACCGCTTTCTGCTCTGGTGTGTAGTAAATGCGTTTTCTTTTTTTCATAGTAACGCCCCCTTGTTTAAGGATAGCGTTGCATCGACCAATTGAACTCACAGCACAAAGCCGCCTGTCTGGTTAGGTATCACTCATCATCAATAGTGTCAGATTGAGTCTTATTTGGTAATCACATTGGTACAACTAACTCACGTTTGTCCAGAAGCAAGTTAGAGATAACCTGTGAATAATCGGCTAAATATCAAGGTTGGTTTGCTCGTGTTCTGATGAGCAAATCATTTGATCTCATATGTACCAATACGACTTATTCGCTCTCAATATTCTGGTAATACACCTGCCGGATATAACGCCCCCGCCCATCACCATGCCCTAAATCCATTGACACCAGTGCCAGCGCTTCCCGCTCACTGAAACCCTGCGCTTTATAATACTCACCAGATTGCTGGGCAAAATGGTAGCGCATACTGTGCGGCGCTTTATTGCCGTTCAGTCCTGCGCTTCTGACAATATAGCGGTAACGGTCTATTGCCTGAGTGATAGTGGGTTTATCAATTAATCTGCCGCTGCGCCCTGCCTGTTCACGCTCGGCATAAGCAATAGCGTGTTGCAGAGCTTCCCGATCCAGTATGACCGTCTGCCTCGGCCGGCCGCCTTTGGTGCCAAACACCACCCGCACGGAGATATGACCGTTCTCCAACGCTTTCTTCCAGGTGGCTAAGGATTTACAGGCTTCCACGGCTTCTTTGGTACGCAACCCCAGCACATAGGCCAGTTGCATCACGGCTGCCACGCCCCGGTCTTTTTGCTCGACCTGCCGAAAAATTTCTCTGAACGTTGTCGGTGTCAGCGCAGCCTTCGTGCCCTTGCGGCTCATATCCGCAATACCGAGTGCCCGGTTGCCCAGACGCGGATTATCCGGTGCGGTCAGTTTAGGCTTTCCGGCCTGCGCTAAAATCGCCCTGAGTGCTGACATCTCATTTTGCAGTGTCCTGTGACTGATATGGTCAGTCTTACGCTGGGCAATATAGCGCTCAATATATTTCGCCTTGAGGCTATCCATTTGCCTGAGTTTAATGCCGTTGTTTTTCAAATAGTCGAGGAACTGCCGGGCAATGCGCTCCCGGTCAGCGACCGTGGCAAAACTCCCGCCGGCTTTTCGGGCGTGAGTGATAAATTCTTTCCTGAACCGCTCAACTTTTGAACGTGATGATTTCTGCGCCATCTGCGCTTCTCCCGTCAGCTTTCATCTGTTTTTATTCATTTTTCATTCGTTTTTTTATTCATTTTAAAAACCAGTCTCTGCGTGTCGGTTCAGGCTCACCGTTCCGTGGTGCGTCAGATAATGTGTAGCAGAGCGAAGATTGTGTTGAGTTTTTGCAGGAGCTCGCGACGTGCTCAGCACAGCGATGACATGCTCCCCGTTCAGTACCTGATTCAATCAGGATGAACGCCTCATTATCTTGACGTAGGTAATCTCTCCTTTTTTACGGCATCAGCCTGTTGCAAGGCATGGGGGTTAAAAAAATAAACGGAATAAAGTGAGTCAGAAGCAGAAAAGCACTCGTGGAAACGGGTTTCCCTGAGTAATGCGTGGATCAAATGGGTTGTAAAGCCAGACCGGCCGTGCTCTGGACGTTGGCCGCCTGACGGCGTCACTTGGTAATCGCTGCGCTGTTACGCAAGTGACGCCGCATAACGGTGGACGCTGAAATCATTGACGCCCTCTGATCTTTTCGCGCAATCGCTGTACAGAGATCAGGACGTTTATCGTCAGTGTTCAAAACGCAGGTTAATGTTTTTCGGAACGAGGCAAAGAATGCTCTGCCCGTATTGCGTGATAAGCCGGTTGTGAATAACACCGGGTAACTTTCATCGCCGGACGGAGGGTTGTTGTCTGACGATATCTGCTTCCAAAAGTGCGCAGATGTACCGCAATCTTGCTCTCCCTTGCAGGCTACGGGAGTTTTGTTTTCGCCACTCAGAAGAGGTGATCCTTGCAGGCGATCAGATCACAGGTAGTCACATTCAGGATGATAGCCTTTGTATCAGGCCGGGTCAAATGTCCCTTTTATCATCTCTGACAAACTGATCTTACGGAGAGAGAATAAGGTGTATGCTGGGCATTCAACGTCGAAGCGCAATCTGGCTTCCTTATTCTTTAATTTCTAAAGGTTTTTTATATTTAATACCGGTTAACTCTGACAAACCAACCTCTTTTCCCTCAGTGAGAAAGAGGTTTCTGCGCCTCAGGTTGTACAGGTGAAGGCAATGCTCACACATGTCAGTAATATTAGCCGAATTTCTGATTGCCTTGAGTGTCCTGACGGCATATTTACCACACCGGCACCGCACGACATAGATGGCACTGTTTTTATGGTTACCCCGTTGCGATAAAGGGCGGACACCTAACACCGTCAAAAAGCCATATTCATAACCCTGAATCTGCATCAGTATGTTGATTAAATTGGACTCTCTTTTACTTAAACGCAAATCATATGTGGTTTTGTAAGGAATAAAATGACTGGATTGTTTTTGACTTTTTTTGCTCCTATCATTTTTATCGGTATTGGTCATCACTTTCCCTGATCCATTTCAGAATATATTAAAGATGTTCCAATTTAACCACTTTCATTATTAATTCAATAGCGAAAAAACTAAACGGAATAGGTAAGCCGGGTCCGGCCCTGTTTATTTTCATTATCATAAACGGCGAAGCCTCAATGGCTTCGACCATTGAGGCTTCTATAAGTTGTCTACTACCACAAACAAGAGCGTTAATGTAACAGAACATCTCAAGTATAACGTTTTCAGTGTAAGTCATATTGAATGAAATGGCATTAAGTCATTTACTTTCTTGTGATGTTCCTCATGAATGTTGAGTTAATTTAATTCCAACAGGAAATATAAAAAGACAGAAAAGAGATATAAACTCGTACTGAATTAAGAAAAACCCTAAATTAATTCAATAATACATTTGCATTAAATAATTCACTGACCTGCACCGTTAAGAATATTTATCCGATATTTAATTATCGGGACAATGATAAACAGGTTAAACAGGCGAAAAAATAAAACCCACACACAATTCAAACGCTTCTTAAGGGATAACGCCCTGTCCCTTAAGTTTTCCCCTGTTTAGCTACTTTCCTTTTGACATCATCTTCTGCATCACTATCTGCCCGAACATCCCGGCTGACTGCCTGACCTGTCCCACGCCCTGGTTCATCATGCCGCTGATATCGCCCATTCGCACCCCCGCCCAGGCCAGTGCGCCCAGCCAGACCATCGGCAGGACAATAAACAGCATCCCCATCA